>NZ_MOMD01000040.1:0-1751 GCF_001983015.1 Frankia sp. CcI156 | reverse complement strand
GCAGCGCGGCGAGGGCGTCGTCGAGCGTGCAGGGACTGGGACCGCCGGTGCTCACCATGGTCACGAACGCCTCCATCTCGGCCCGGTACGCCGTGGCGAACCGGTCCATGAAGGACGACCAGGGCTGCGCGGCGGGTACCGGCCCGTCGGGTTCGACCGAACGCAGCGGCACCCGGGCGTCGAGGCCCACCGAGATGCTGGCGGAGGTTCCGGCCAGATCCATCCGCACGTCGTAGCCGTGCCCGTTGTAACGGGACGCCTGCAGGGTGGCCAGGGAACAGTCGTCGAGGGTCAGCAGCACCACGGTCTCGTCCACGTCGCCGACGTCACCGAAGTACTCGGCGCCGCGCCGGGCACCTGCGGCGAACGCCTCGACCACCTCGCGTCCGCTCACCCAGCGCAGGGCGTCGAAGTCGTGGATCTGGCAGTCACGATGGATGCCGCCGGACACCGCCACGTAGTCGAACGGCGGCGGCTGAGGATCCGCGGTGACCATGTGCACGCGCCGCAGCTGACCCAGGGCACCGGATCTCAGGGCCTCCCGCCCGTTGCCGAACCCGGTGTCGAACCGGCGCTGGAAGCCCACCTGCACCGGGATCCCCGAAAGCCTGACCTCGGTGGCCACGCGTTCACCGACGCTTAGCTCCCGGAAGACCGGCTTCTCGCAGAAGGTCGGAATGCCCAGGGCGCAACACCGCAGGACGATGTCGGCGTGGGTGTCGGTGGGAGAGGCGATCGCCACCGCGTCCGGGCGGAGGGCGATCAGCGCCTCGAGATCCGCCGCGACCCGGGCCCCGGCCGCGCTCGCCCCGCGGGCGGCCTGCTCCTGGTCGACGTCGGTGATGACCAGTTCGTCCACCCGGGGGTCGTCGGCCAGCGTGCGGGCGTGCACGGCGCCGATTCGGCCGGCCCCGACGAGTCCGATCCGCATGTCAGGCCACTGGCCAGGGACGCGCGGTACCGGCGACGCGGTTCCAGACGTTGATCGCCGCGATCACCCAGACCAGTTCGGCCAGCTCCACCTCGGTGAGGACCACCGAGACCTCGCCCCACATCTCGTCCGTGACCGGCCGGCGGTCCATCTGGGTGATGGCCTCGGTGAGGGTCAGCGCCGCACGTTCCTGTGCCGAGAAGTGCGGCGACTCGCGCCAGACGGGCAGGGCCAGCAGCTGCTTCTGGGTCGCGCCGGCCTCGAGGGCGGCCGGGCTGTGGGCGCCGACGCAGAAGGCGCACCCGTTGATCTGGGAGGCCCGGGTGCGGACCAGTTCCAGGAGCGAGGCCGGCAGGCTGACCTTGTCGGTGGCGGCGTCGAAAGCCTCCATGGCCGACATGATGTGGGGAGCCAGGAGGTCCACACGGAGACGAAAAGAGCTGGAGGTTAGCGTTTTCTCCGCCATCGATGAATTCCTCTCGACCAGGCGTTGAATCGGATCGCGGATTACCGGCGGGCCGGCGGTTCCCGGCGGGGTCTAGACGTGGGGACGCGCGGGAGATCACCGGGTGGAACCTGCCGGGAACCGCTGTGCTGGCATGGGACGCGCTGGCATGGGACGCGCGGGTATCGGACGCGCGGGCGATGGCGCGCTCCGCGGCCGGCACGTTCTCGTCGCGCAGCAGGTCGGCGAGGTAGTCCGTGACGCTGTGATAGGTGCGATCCGCATACCGGTGCCGGTATCCCCCGCCTTCCTGCGGATCGGCGAGCAGCAGATCGTGCGTACGTATTCGGAAGTCCCGTTGTTGATCTTTTGGGG
>NZ_MOMD01000039.1:0-53550 GCF_001983015.1 Frankia sp. CcI156 | reverse complement strand
GTCCACTGGGTGCGCGATGTGACGTTCCGTGAGGATGCCTCGCGGGTTCGGACCGGCCCACTGCCCCGCATCATGACCACACTCCGTAACCTGATCATCGGGCTGATTCGCCTCGCTGGCCATAACCGCATCGCCCCGACCATCCGCAGAATCCGACACGACAACGCCCTGCTCCTGGCCATCCTCACTCTCGACAACCCCGCTGACCTGCATCAATGACTTTGCGGGTCACCCTGCGGGTACGGGATCTCCCGGTTCTCGTGCCTGAGGATTCCGTGCATGCCATGGTTCTCCGACCRCGCGGGGCCCGTCCCGAACTCGCGTCTAGCGCTCGCGACGGTGTTGCCTTCCGTGCTTTCKACCACGTCGGCGCACCCGGYCTTCTCATTTCGCGGCTCAATAGCCTGGCCTACACGTGCCCCTACCAACGCTTCAGCCGCCCCCTTGCGGAAGCAGCCACATGGCTCGGGGTCGTCGTGGATCGCTACTCCTTATCCTAAGGCCGGTTTATCCCGGCGCATCCGAAAGTCGAGGTCCGCACGTTCACCACGACCGGGGGTTCGTTAGGTCTCCTCGCGGACTGGCTGGCCCAGAACAAGGTCACGGTCGTGGGAATGGAATCAACAGGGGTTTACTGGAAACCTGTCTTCCGCCTGCTGGAAGACCAGTTCGAATGCTGGCTTCTCAACGCCGCGCATGTCCGTAACGTACCAGGCCGGAAAACGGATGTGGCCGACGCCGCGTGGCTTGCGGACCTCGTCGCGCACGGCCTGGTCCGGCCGTCGTTCGTTCCCCSGAAGCCGTTCCGGGACCTGCGCGACCTCACCCGGGCGCGGCGCACGGTCGTGGAGGAGAAGACCCGCGAGGTCCAGCGGCTGGAGAAGCTGATGCAGGACGCCGGGGTGAAACTCACCAGCGTCGCCTCCCAGCCGCTGGGAGTCTCCGGCCGGGCGATCCTGGAGAAGATGATCGCCGGGGAGCGGAACCCCGAGTATCTGGCGGAGCTGGCCCGCGGCCGGCTCCGCGGGAAGATCCCGGCGCTGAAAGTGCAGCCCGCTGGTCAACCGGGCCAGCACCTGCACATAGAGCGTGTCTCGTGTGGCCGCTCCGGTGGTCATCGGCGATCGTGGACGCGGCCAGCCTGCGGGCAAAAAAAGGGGAAGCCTGACCGGTCCGAACCCGGTCGACCGCGGCAAACCGGGCTCGAAGATCCATGTCCTGACCGACGCGGGCGGGCTGCCGCTGGTCGTGGCGGTCTCCCCGGCGAACCCGCACGACAGCGGGGCCTTCGTCCCGCTGGTGGCCAGCATCCCGGCGATCCGTTCCCGMCGTGGCCCGYGGCGGCGCCACCCGGCCAMGCTGCGTGCGGACAAGGCCTACGACCAGCCGGAACKACGGCGTTTCCTGCGYCGGCRCGGKATCGCGGTGCGGATCGCCCGCCGTGGTGTGGACAGTACCGAACGCCTCGGCCGGCACCGGTGGAAAGTCGAGAGAACCCTGGCCTGGCTCGGTGGCTACCGCCGCCTGAGCCCGCGTTATGAACGTAACGGCTACAACTTCCTCGGGTTCCTCTGCCTGGCTGCCGCGATCACCTGCTGGAAGAAGCTCCCGCACTCGACGTGAGACACGCTCTTAGCCTGTCCGGCCAGCTGTCGCAGCATRCCGATCTTCGCGAGATGGTGGGCGCCGCCGCGGGTCACCTGCCGGCGGACCCGCTCGTCGTTGACGGCCACCCCCAGCTCGTCGGCGGCGACGGACCGCGGGGGCCGGTGGAGCGACGGGCTGTCTGCTACCCGAGTACGCCGGTCGCTCCGTCGGTGAGCTCGCGCACGATGTCGGCGTGGCCGGTATGGCGGGCTGTCTCTTCGATCATGTGGATGTAGATCCACCGCAGTGATACCTGGGGTAGGTCGGGGCGGGAGACAGGGGTCGCGACGATGTCGTCGAGCGCGTACCCGGCCGCGGCCTTTCGGGAGGCTGCGCACGCCTGGTCGTACGCCGCCAGCAGCGAGTCGATGGTGTCGGTGTCGGCAAGCACCCAGCTGGTGTCTTCCTGGCCGGTCGGGAGTGTGTCGGGGTCGTCGGTCAGCCGACCGAACCAGTTTCGCTCCACCACGGTCAGGTGTTTGACGAGGCCGGCGAGGGTGGTGAGCGAGGGCAGCATCCTGCGTGCGCTGTCCTGGTCGCTGACACCGCGCACCTTGTGGACGAGGACATCCCGGTAAAAGTCGAGGAACGCTTCCAGGGTTTCGCGTTCGCCTGCGGTGCTGGCCTGCATGACCCGCAGTGTCGGCGGGCGTGGCGGTGGCGGCTGCATGCCGGCAACCGTAGCGCGCTGCGAAGACGGGGCCTGAGAGTGATCAAGTCTGGTGCGCGGGTTGGGTCAGGTTCCGATGACGAGGACTTCGCGGGCGGTGCGGTAGGATCTCGACGATGACCGCGAGCCGTGGCGGGCGGCCAGCGGGCGCGCTGACGGCCGCGGGTACGCGCTCCTGCCGACGTGGAGTCACACCGTTGTTCTTGCGCGTCTCCGAACGCACTCGACCAGGATCTGTGGGGAACCGACCTGGTAGGGAGGCCACCGAGATACGGCAGAAAGGGGCAACGGGCGGCTGTAGCCCGGTGGCGTACGGCGTTGGGTCGCTCGGTATCCTGCCGATCACTATCGGGGGTGTAGTACGGGGTGGCTGGTGGCATCGATCGAGGAGGAGGCTGCGGGGGCGGCCGATCCGATCGGGGAGGTCTCCGAACGCGCCGGCCGGCTGGTGATCAAAACGTTGGCGGAGGCCGGCYGGAAGAATCTGATCCGCGCCGCGATCTCGATCCGGGAAGGCGTCCGCTCCTCGGTCACGCTGCTGCGCCGTCTGGGCAAGGTCGAGGCCTTCCACGGCTTCGCCGACTGGCTGATGTTCGGCGGGGACCTGATCGGCCACAACGATCCCGACCATCACGAGAAGATCGTCAAGTTCAACGAGCTGACCGCGAACTGCGTGATCCACCAGAACGCGTTGGACATCACCGATGTCGTTAACCAGCTCGTCGCCGAAGGGCAGGTGGTCGAACCCGACGACCTGGCCACCATCAGCCCGTACATCCGCGAGAACGTCCGCCGCTTCGGTGAATGGGGGCTCGACACCACCCCACCCGAGCAGACCGTCACCCGCCTCGACGTCACTCTTCCCACCTCTGTGGATATTCGTCGATGACGCCGACGGCCCCCGGAAGTGGGGGAGACAGCGGGGGTGCGTGGCTTACCCGGATCGGGGAGCTGTTCGGGATTGTTCTGGCTCCGGTAACGGTACTCACCGCGCTGCTCTACGACTTCGGTTTCGTCCGTGCGCAGGCCCTGTTCGGCTATTTCGGCCTCGAAGTCAGCCAGCTGGACTTCTCCTTCCAGGATCTGGTGCTCCGCAGCGCCCAGGTCGTCTTCCGTCCCCTGATCTTCCTCGCCTTCCTGGTTCTGCTGACCCTGGCTGGCCACGCCCTGCTCACCCGGCAGCTGCGCCGACGTCCCCCCACCTCCCGCGTCGCTCGGGGGGCCTCTCCCGCAACCGGGCTGGTTGCCATGCTGCTGTTCCTGACCGCAGCCGGCAGCCTCGACCTGATCAACCTGAAGTTGATACCTGTGCGGGTGGCGCCGGTCGCGCTTGGCATGGCCGCCGTGCTGACCGAGTACGCCGTCCACCTAGCCGAACAGCAGTGTCACCGGCGACGCCGCCGCCGCGCCCGCCGCGGACCACCCCCACC
Source organism: Frankia sp. CcI156 (assembly GCF_001983015.1). Lineage (NCBI taxonomy): Bacteria > Bacillati > Actinomycetota > Actinomycetes > Frankiales > Frankiaceae > Frankia > Frankia sp. CcI156. The sequence goes on along the minus strand of NZ_MOMD01000039.1, from coordinate 49,803 downwards.
GCTGATGTCCGCCCCGCTGACCCGACTAYGCCGCGCCACTCTCGCCGCGACACTGCTGATCGCCCTGTTCTGGGGGTTTTCCGTCGAAGCCGATCGCCAAGGCAACCAGCTTGCCCGCGGCATCGCCGCGACCGTCGGGCAACGATCGGCAGCCATCGTCTACAGCACCGACCGACTCCCGTTAAGCCCGGACTACCAGGTCGACGAAGTCGACCTCACACCCGCCAAAACCATCTGGCGCTGGCGCTACACCGGCCTGCACGTCCTGGCCTACCGCGCCAACCGCTGGTTCCTGCTACCCACCAGCTGGACGAAGGACAACGGCGCACCCGTCGTCATCCTCACCGAGGACCCCACCCGACTCCGCGTCGACATCGTCCCATAAACACAAACTCCCGCCAGGCCACTCTTCCGGCCGAATTGTGCGATATAAAAGAAAGCGAGAAAAGTGTCTCACCCGCCCCCGGAAATGTGCGAGGAAGGCGCGGTTCCCCCACCTCCCGCGGGAGCATTATCGCCATCCGGCGGGGATACCCGAGGACTGGAAGGAGGTGGAGTCCCCGATTCGGGGCGCACGCTCGGGATTCCGCCGCMACCACCGCGCGAAACGGCTGCCGAGACCCCAGGAATCTGTCCATTGATTGATTTTTTCTGGTCGATTGTGGGATGCGGCTGGGGTAGCGTGGGGATCGCGAAGCCGGTAGGAGTACTCGAATGCTCTTCCGTTCCGGAGGTTGTGGGGGATGGGCTAGGCACATGAGATTGAGAAGATGATCTGCACGCTGCCACGAGGACGATCAGACTGACGGGCAGCACAACGAACATAGCTGTCCACCTCCACCAGCCCTCCCTTTTCCTGGCACTCCTGCTGTTTCGRCGTCCACCCACCACATCCCCCGACGATGTTGCTCTGCGACAGATCGACATCTCTTCGTACTAATAATCACTGTCGGGGTGCCCTGTGTCACTCACTCCGGCCCGGGCGGTTAGAGAAGGTCCTCAAGTCGGGTGGCGACCTGGCGGTAGCGGCTAACCGGGACGAGGTGCACACCGGCGAAGGCGCCGCTGTCGCGCAGCCGTAGCACCTGGTCGCAGGCCGCTTCGACCCCGGCCGCCTGGTCCCGTTCGACTGCTTGGACGAGGTCGTCGGGAATGTCGATGTCKGGKATGGCCGCGGCGAGGCGGCGGGCCATCCCGGCGCTCGCGAGGACCATGACGCCGGCGTAGATCGGCAGTTCGACCGGATGGGCGTCGCGCCAGCGCAGCAGGGCGTCCACCGAGTAGCTGATCTGTACGAACAGGAAGTCGGCCGCTCGTTTCCAGGTGGGCAGTGGACGTAGGCCAGCCGCGGCGCCGACCCGGAACGCCGGCATGTCCGCGAAGACCGGATCCTCGCTGGCCGCGCGGGCCTCGTCCATCATCGCGCGCACGGTCAGGTCGCCGGTCCGGTTCCCGGCGGTGGGTTTGTCGCCGTGGACGAACAGGAATTCCTCGACGCCGTAGGCCGCGGCGGTGAGCAGGTCGCGGCGGAAGCCGAGCAGGTTACGGTCGCGGGAGTTCACGCAGGCGATGCTGCGTCCCCCCATCGTCGCCACCTCGTGGGCGACGGCGATGCTCGACACCGTCGCGCGTCCGATGTGGTTGTCGGGGATCAGGAACGCGTCGGTGACGGGGCTCAGGACGCCGATCTGGTGGCGGGCGTGGGTCAGGTCCGGCCGGGTCGGCGGCTCGATCTCGCAGATCATCWCGAAGCCGCGCACCGGGCGTTCGTGACCCGCCGTGGGTTCGCGCATCCTGACAGGATAGGACTCCACGGACCACAGCCACACCGCACGGGTGCGCTGCGCTGCTGTAGCACACCGTAGGAACAGTCCGAGGTGGCCCACCGGCAGTTCGTGCCACTGAAGTTGGACCGGACCGGATCACCATGTCGGCGCATGCGCTGGTCCGATTCCCCCCAGGCCCATGTGCACCCGAGCCAGCGCGGTCCCTGCCAAACAAAGCGGCCGGAACCCGGCCATCTACCGGGGCMGGTCACAGGGAACCATCCCGGGATGATCATTTTCTGACGCCCGGGAAGGGAGGCTTATCGGGCGTCAGGACGCGCCATGCCACGCGCTCCCCTGAAACGTTCCGTTTCGTGGTATAACGTTTTTTCAAACGTTTCATCGCTTGCGACGATATGTAAGTGGAGGGGATGGGTCATGTCTCGGGTGCCACGACCGCCGCACCAGCGTCGGGAGCCGCCTGAACCGGTGGGGCCGATGCGGCCGCCGCGTCCCCGTGACGGCGAACCCGTGCTCCMGGCGGCCGGCACGTCTTCGGGGGGAGCGCCGGGGGCTGGGGGCGGCCCGGCGACGCCGGAGGGATCCACCGCCGGCCCGGCGGCCGGCCACGCGGTCCCCGAAGGCACCCGCGCCCGCGGCGGCGGGGACGACGGCGGGGACGACGGCGGGGCCGGCGGCGCGCCCCCGTCCGGACACCCGGCGCCGTCCGGCGGTGCGGCCGGGTCCGAGGGTGCGGCGGCCCGCGCCGCGACGGCGCCGCGCTGCGCCTTCCCGGGATGTACCCGACCCGCCGCCCCCGCCGAAGGCCCGGGGCGCCCGCCGGCGTACTGCGACGACCCGGCGCACAACCGGCTCGCGGCCTACCGTCGCCGCCGTGAGCTCGCCGGGCGTGGCGGTGCGGACTCCGCCGGCACGCCCGCCGCCCGGGCCGACCTCGCCACCCTGCCGCTGGCCGCCGGTCGGCTGCGCGCCGAGGACCTCGCCGCTCAGGTGCGCGCCCTCGCCGCCGAGCTGACCTGCACCCTCGACGCCTTCAGCCGGCAGATGTCCGCCCTCGGCGACGTCACCGCCGTCGAGGCGGCCGTCGAGGCGGCCGAGGCCGAAGCCGCCGAACGGGTCGCCGAGGCGGTGGCCCGTGCCGTGCGCGCCGAGCAGCGGGCCCGCGCCGCCGAGGCGGCCCGCGCCGAGGCCGAGGCCGTCGCCGGCGAGGCGGTGAGCGCCCTGGAGGACGCCGAGACCCGCCTGGCCGCCGCCGAGGCGGCCAGGCGGCAGGTGGTCGAGCACTCCGCCGAGACGGTCCGCGCGGCCAACGACGCCGCCGAGGCGGCCCGCGTCGAGGCCGACGCGCAGGTCCAGGCCGCCGCCGCCCGCGCCGCCACCGAGATCGAGGCGGCCCGCGTCGAGGCCGCACGGCGCATCGACGAGGCCGTCGCCGCCCGGGAGCAGGCCTCGACGCGGCTGGAGGAGGCCCGGCGCGACGCCGAACGCGACGCGCACACCCTCACCGAGCTACGCGCCGAACGCGACGCCCTGCGCGAGGACATCCGCCGCGAACGCGCCGAGGCCGAGCGCGTGCGTGCCGAGGCGGCGGCGCAGCTCGACCAGGGCCGAGCCGCCGCGGCAGCCGAGGCCGAGCGGGTGCGTGCCGAGGCGGCGGCCGAACTCGACCGCGTCCGCTTCGAGGGCGAGGCACGCCTGGCCGGCGAACGTCAGGCCGCCGCCGAACGTCTCACTGTGATCGGCGAGGCCCGCGCCGAGGCCCGGGCCCGCGCCGAACGCGCCGAACGCCAGGTCGACGAACTGACYGCGGAGCTTCGCGCCGTGCGCGCCAGCCCCACCCGCCCCGACCCCACCTGATCAGGCCCCACCTGATCAGGATCGCTCTCGTCCGGCGGGCAACACGGACCGGTGCGTGAGCACGGATGCGACGTGGGTCAGGGCACGGCGCAACGCGCGACGCGGAACCCCACGTCGTCGAGGTGGAAGGCCGGGTGGCCGCGGCGGCGTACGGAGGCCCGGCAGCTCCAGTGCTCGTCGAACCACCCGCCGCCCCGCAGCACCCGATAGGTGCCGTAGACCTCGGTGTCGTACAGGTCCCAGCACCAGTCCCACACGTTGCCCAGCATGTCGTACAGGCCCCAGGAGTTGGGCTGTTTGCCGCCCACGTCATGGATTCGCCCGTGGGAGTTGCCGCGGTACCAGGCAATGTCGTCGAGCGGCCCGTACCGCGGGCCGCTCGTGCCGGCTCGGGCGGCGTACTCCCACTCAGCCTCGGTCGGCAGCCGGTACCCCTCGGCGCGGGTGTCCCACTCGACACCCTCGCCGTCGGCCTGGACACGGTACGCGGGCGCCATCCCGTCGCGGTGGGACAGGGCGTTGCRGAACCGGACCGCGTCCCACCAGGAAACCCCCTCGACGGGCAACCGGTCCCCGTGGGCCGAACTCGGCCGCTGGCCGCCGACCGCCGCGTACTGCTCCTGGGTGACCGGAAACGCCGCGAGACAGTACGGCGCGAGCTCGACCGACCAGCTGCGCTGCGTTCGCCGGTCGGACAGCGTCACCCGCCCCGGCGGGATGGAGATCAACGTGTTTCCCACGCCCGCGTCCATGKCCGGCGATCCTACCGAGGCTCGTCCGTACGGAGAGTCCCGGTAGGATCGYGGGACGTCCGTATAGAGTGTTACTCTAGAGTGGTGCTCTATGGGAGGTGTCGGGGTTATGAGAGGTGTCGGGGTAGCGCCCAGTCGGGCCCGGCTGGTGGACGCGGCCGTGGCCTGCGTGCTGGAGCAGGGCTGGGAGGCCACGTCCATGCAGGCGGTTCGGCGTCGGGCCGGTGTCAGTAACGGCAGCCTGTTTCACTACTTCCCCACCCGGGGGGACCTGGCCGCGGCCGTGGTGGGTGCKGGTCTTGCCGATCATCAGGGCGCGCTGTGGGGTGAGCTGCACACCTCGACCGGGCCCCGTGATGGCGTGACCCGCCTGGTCACCCGCCATCTGCGGTGGGTGGAAGAGCATCCGCGGCTGGCCCGACTGCTGCTGACCGCGCCGGTCGATGTCCTGCGCGGCTCGATCGATGAGCGCACCGCCGCGGACAACCGCGGCTTCTTCGCCGCGGTGGCCGACTGGCTGCGTGGCCACGGCTGGTCCGACCGGCCCGACCTGGCGGTCGTCGTCGCGCTGTGGATCGGCCCCGCCCAGGAATACAGCCGCCACTGGCTCGCCCGCCCCGCGGGCTCCCCGACGCTCGTCGCCGACGACCTGGCCGACGCCGCCTGGCGGACGCTCGGTCCCCTGCTCACCCCGCGGAAGGAGTAAGGAGTCATGACCCGTTCCTTGCAGTGCTACCGCCGTGCGCTCGACACGTTCACCACCATCGTCACTCGCGTGCCGTCACTCGCGTGCCCGCCGACCGGTGGGACGCCCCGTCCCTCTGCCCGGTGTGGACCGGGCGGCAGTTGACYGGCCACGTCATCGACGGCCAGCAGCAGATCGTCAGCCTGCTCACCGGGCACGGCCCCCGCCCGCCCGTCACCGATCCCGCCCTCCTCACCGCCCTCGCCGGCCCCGATCCGGGCGCATCCTGGCAGCGCACCCACCAGAACACCGAACGCACCCTCGCGGCCCTGGACCCGGCCACCGTCGTGGACACCCCCCTGGGCGCCCGGAGCGTGGACGAGGTCCTCACCGTCGCCGTCATCGAGCCCCTCGTCCACGCCTGGGATCTGGCCACCACCATCGGGCAGACCGTCCAGCTCGATCCCGACACGGTGACCGCGACGCTCCCCGCCGTCGAAGCACTCGGTGGCCAGCTCGCCGCGACCGGCATGTATGCCGCCGCCCAGCCCGCGCCCGCCGACAGCCCACCCCAAGACAGGCTCCTGGCCGCACTCGGACGCCGCTGGACCCCGAGGAACTGACATCAGCAGTATCACGTGGGGGCTGATCACACGGGCTCGTGCGCCAAGTCGTCAACCGCCAAGTCGTCAACCCGCCGTCAGGCCTGCTCGCCGGAGACCGTCCGCTGGGGGCGTACGCCGTCCGGCCGGTAGATCCTGGCCGGTGGCCCGGGGGGATCGGTGCCGAGGGTGTTCCCGCAGCGGGTGGAGATCCATGTCCGGATGCCGCCGGGACGCGGCGCCGGCCGCCAGCTTTCCAGGTCGTAGGTCTCGCCGGTGGCGAAGCCCTTCCCGCCGTTCAGCRCCGGTAGCTGCGCGAAGTTCTGATGGCACGCCAGCTGGTCACGCAGACTGTCGGCAACCTCGCCGCGCAGGCCCGTCACACACCCCTGCACGGCCTGCCAGATCTCGGCGGCAACCTGGCMGGGGTCCCCGGCGCGCCGCCCCTCGGGGGTGGGGCGCACCTGGATGCGAAACCGGCCGTCCGCCCACTGCTGCACGACGATCTCCTCGACGTAGCGGCTCGGGCCGCAGTAGGGCGTGCTGGCACCGGCGGCCCGCGGGCTGTGTGTCGCCTCGGGGCTGGGGCTCGGGCTGTGCGCGGGAGTCGGGCCGCCCGGGGGATGCACCCCCGCGATGGCGTGCGGACCGGCCGGGGTGTCCGGGCCGCAGGCGACGGCGAGCAGCCCCACCGCCGGCACGCCCAGCAGAACCCGCACGAGGAGCGCGCACAGGCGCGCCCCCACGATCCCGGACGCGGTGCTCCCTGCGGTCCCCGCCATGTGCGTTCCCCCGGATCCGGTGCGGGTGGGTTCCGCAGGTTATCGCCGCGTCAACCCACCGCACCGGGCTGCCGTGAGGCGGCCTCGGGGACGAGCGTCAGCGGTGCAACGTACGGCGGCGGCCCACCGCCCGCCACACCAGCAGCACGACGATACCCCCGATGATCGAGCCGACGATGCCGGACGGTTGCAGCGCGCCCTCGCTGAGATCACGGTTGAACAGGACGTAGCCGAGGAAACCGCCGACGAACGAGCCGACGATGCCGAGCAGGATCGTCGCAGGGATACTCATCGGATCAGGTCCGGGCACGAGCAGGCGCGCGACCGCGCCGGCAACGAGACCAAGCAGCATCCAACTGACGAGGGTCCAGACCATGGAAGACCTCCGACCAATAATGATCATCGATGGCCGACCTATGATCATGGTCGACCGATGATCGAGGAGTAGGACGTCCGCCGTATACCCGACCGACCCGGTTCGTCAAACAACATCCAACAACATCCGAAACGTCGTCCTGCGGACAGCCTGCCCGTCGAGCGGACAGYCTGCCCGTCGAGATGACTGTCGAGATGCCCGTCGAGCGCCCTCCCGGACCGGGCCGGGCGCCACCGCATCATCGGCCCGGCCGTGGCCCGATCACCGGACGGGGCTGCGAACGGGGCGGCGGCCGGTCGTAACATGTGGACCAGGCCGACCGTGCGTCGGATCCCGTCCGAAGGATGGTTCCCGTGGGTGACATCGGCGCTCCCGAACTGATCATCATCATCCTGGTCGTCGTCGTGCTGTTCGGCTCGAAGCGGCTGCCCGACGCCGCCCGTTCCCTAGGCCGCTCCCTGCGGATCTTCAAGTCCGAGATCAAGGGCCTGCACGACGACGAGGCGCCGGCCCCTACCGCGGCCGTTGCCGCGGCGCCCACCCAGGTCACCGGCCCCGCGCCCGCCGCACCCCACACTCCGCCGTCGGCCGAGCCGGCCACGCCGGCCACGGGTGGATCCGGGAACCGGTCCGCCTGAGGCCCGCTGAGCGTTTCCCGCGGCGAGGCCGGGCGAGTCGCGGCGGACTAGGGTGGATCTCGATGCCCCAGGATGCCCGGACGCCCCGGCGGTGAACGACGAGACCACCAGGCCGATCGCCGGCCCCCGTGCGTTACCGGCCGGCTCCGCCGGCGCGGCACAGCCGCCGGTGCCGGTCCTGGCGCCGGGCACCGATGGACAGCTCACCGCCGATCTGCTCGCTCGGGTAGGGGACTACGCCCGCGCCGCGCGTTCCACGGCGACCTGGCGGGCCTACGACAGTGACCTGCGTCAGTTCCGGGCCTGGTGTGAACGTCAGACGGTGCCGCTGTGCCCGCTGCCGGCGACCCCGGCGACGGTCGCGGGTTACCTCGCCACGCTCGCCGACGCCGGGTACAAGCCCTCGACGATCCGCCGCCGGCTCGCCGCGATCTCCGTCTCCCACCAGCTCGGTCGCCATCCCAACCCGGCGAGCGCACCGGAGGTCTGCGCCGTCTGGGACGGTATCCGCCGCACCCGCGGGGTCCGCCCGAACCGCAARGCCGCGCTGGACACCTCCCTGCTGGCCCGGGTCGTCGCCGGGCTGCGCGACGACGACCTCGCCGACGTCCGCGACCGGGCCCTGCTGCTGATCGGATTCGCCGGCTGCCTGCGCCGCTCCGAACTCGTCGGCCTCGACGTCGCCGACCTGCTGGAGACCCCCGACGGAGTCGTCCTGACGATCCGGGCGTCGAAGACCGACCAGGAGGCCGCCGGTGCCCTGGTCGGCGTCGCCTACGGCTCCTACCGGCCGACCTGCCCGGTGCGGGCCTGGCGGGCCTGGGTGGACGCCGCCGCGCTGACCGACGGGCCGGCGTTCCGCGCGGTCAACCGGCACGGGCAGGTCGCGCCGGGGCGGCTCTACCCGGGCTCGGTGGCCCGAATCGTGCAGCGCCGGGTGGCCGCCGCCGGACTCGACCCGGCCGACTTCGCCGGGCATTCGCTGCGCTCCGGGTTCGCCACCGCCGCCGCCCGCGCCGGTGTCGCCGACCGGTCGATCATGCGCCAGGGCCGGTGGCGCTCCTCAGCGTCGCTCGACGGCTACGTCCGCGCCGGACGGCTGTTCGACCGCGACAACCCCTCCGGCCGCGTCGGGCTGTGAACCCGACCGGCCTGGGATCCGGCGTGGACGGAACCGCGCACGCGGCGTCCCCGGCATGCAGGTGCGGGTCGGGCCGGTGCGCGAGGTGGCCTTCGCCCCGGACAGCCGACTGCTGGCCACCGCCGGCGAAGCGGTGCGCGTTCAGGCGTCGCCGAGATCCTGTCCAAGGGGGAGATGGCGGTAGACGGTGGTCCGTCCGCGTCGGGTGAGCGCGGCCACCAGGTCGATCGGCACCCCGCCGGCGCGGGCGGCGCGGGCGGCCTCCCACATTCTTTCCTCCGCCTCGCAGGCAGYGTCGACCGAGGCGGACAGGGCGGCCATGAGCTCATGGTGAGCCTGCGTCCTCGGCGTCCACGGCGGGCGGGGCATCCACCCACCTTATGGGCGTACCAGATTGACATGCAAACACGTGGAAGATTAGCGTCTCAGATAGGTATGCGAACTGGGAATGTGATGCGTCTGTCGCGGCATTGCCGCATTCTGGCCCTACCCGAGCATCCGAAGGGACCTCATGATGGCCAGATACACCTGCACGTACTGCGGTATCACCTCGGACCGGGTCGCCACCAAGGCCGAGGCGTCCCATCTGCTCGCCACCCACATGCAGGTCCGCCACGGCGGGCTGGGCCGCGGCCCCCAACCGGCCGCCATCCCGCGGACCGGTTCACGTCGCGTCCGGCGCCGCTGACAGTCCCGCACCGCCCTTCGTCCCGCTCGCCCACGGATCCGGGGCCGGAGCACCGGCGGCGGCCGGTAGTGCTCAGGCGGCCGGCGACGGAGCGGCCAGTCCGATCAGCCGGTGCACACGCAACGGGACGGGCCTGCCCTGCACGACGAGGGGATCCGCCTCGCTCGCGGTGACGCTGTCCCGGACGAGATGATAAGTGGTGCCGCCGATGAAGATCTCGCCGGCGGGCGCGGCGTGTTCCAACCGGGAGGCGACGTTCACCGGGTCGCCACTGGCGCCACCGGCGACGGTGACCTCRCCGGTGTTGATCCCGATCCGCACGCGCAGCCTCAGGTCCCGGTTGTGGTGCCGTTCGGTGTTGAGCGCCTCCGTCGCGGCCCGAATCTCAAGGGCGGCGTGGACGGCGCGCAGCGCGTCGTCCACATGCGGCTCGGGAACGCCGAACACCGCGAACGCGGCGTCCCCGATGAATCTCTCGACCGAGCCGCCATGCGTGGAGACGATGGTGCGCACGAGGGTGAACGCCCGCCGCAGGACCTCCTGCAGCGATTCCGGGTCGATTCCTCTGCCGATGTCGGTGGTCCCGGTGATGCCCACGAACATGCTCGTGGCGGTGATGCAGGCGTCCCGTTCCGGGTCCTGCCGGATGTCGCCGGTATCCTCGCGTGCCATGGTCCCATCCTGACGCGCCATCCCGCCGGTGAAGACGTGATTTCCGCGCCGTGACCCGACCGGGGGATCGGACCCGGCGCCGGCGACGACTGGTCTGCCGGTCAGCGGCGGCGTGGGGAACGAGGCGACCGAGGAGAACGAGGCGACCGAGGAGAACTCGCCGACCGCCGCGGCCGGGCCGCGCTGGGCGACGACGAGGGGATCGGCACCGTCCCGGGCCCGGGGCCCGAGCCCGCCACGGGGTGCGTTCTGGGGTCCGGCCGCGTCGGGTCCGCCGTGCGCGTCCAGTGCACGGGGCGGGTCAGAGCCGGGGGCAGCGCCGTGGTGGCGTCCCCGCGGGCGGCGTCGAGCTGGGCCTGAACGACGAACAGGGCGCCGTGCAGGTTGGCGCCGTGCAGGTCGGTGTCGCGCAGGTCAGCGCCGAGCAGGTCGGCGCCGCGCAGATCCGCCCCCCGCAGATCCGCGCCGATCAGGAGGGTTCCCTGCAGCGCCGCGCCGCGCAGATCCGCCCCGGCGAGGTTCGCGCCGAGCAGGTCGGCGCCGCGGGGGCGCCGCCGGGGACGCCTGTTCCCGGCACCGCCCGGCAGCTCGGCGCGGACCAGGTCGCTGGCCTGCAGCAACAGCAGATGGACCGCCTGACGCAGCGCGGGGACGTCCACGGCGAGCAGCGTGTCGGCGTCGGCGCAGGTCAGCAGCATGGTGCGAGCGCGGGCGTCATGCAGCTCGGCGTGCAGCGGGGCGGCGGCGGGCCGGCTCAGCGCCTCGCTCAGATACCACAGCAGCTCGTGCAGCGTCCGCATGACCGCGAAGACATCGAACATCTGCCGGGCACTGTCCGGGGCCGCTCGCCAGTCCCGCCCGCCGTAGGTGACCTGGCAGACCTGCTGCCCGGMGCCGAAGCAGTCATACACGGCGCAGCCGCGGAACCCCCGCGGCCGCAGCTGCTCGTGGACGGCACAGCGGAAGCCCGCGTTCAGGTTGGGGCAGGCCGTGCCGGCGGGTTTGTCAATCGCGAAGTCCACCGAGGCGGAGAACGCCGGTGCCACGCAGCACAGCGCGAAACAGCGCCCGCAGTCGGCACGCAGCCGGCCGCGGGCGTCCCCGGTGATTCCCGCGGCGGGATCGAGATCGTCGGGCAAGGTGTGTGCCCTTCTGAACGTCGACGGGAGACATCATTCTGACAGACGCGACCGCGGAGGATGACGTCGCCACCCCCGTGTCCACCGGCCTCGGGCTGGCCGGGATACCAGTTCGCCCGCGATCCTCGCCCACGACCAGCGCCGGTTCAACGAGCACAGGGCGTCTGGTCAGCGGTCAGCGGTCAGCACCCAATGGTCATCTGGGTGGGAGGGAGGGTCGTCTCGACGTCCTGGTCGTCGAGACGACGTACTGGTCGCCGACGGATATGTCATGCTGACAGACGCGACAGCAGGGGGAGGAAGCCGGTGCGAGTCCGGCGCGGTCCCGCCACTGTCACCGGGAAGCGAACCCTTCCTGGGCAGGCTCGCCGACGAGGAGGCGGGCGTGCCCGGCGATCGCCCGACCAGGGGTCCGGAGAGGAACCCCGAGCCGCCCCGGCGGGGCGACGGGCCACGGCCGCAGCGGCGGCTGGAAGGCCGAAGGTGCGCGTCGATCCGGGAGCCAGGATACTCCGGCCGTCGCCGTGATGACCATGGGCGAGGACCCTGGGAGGACCCCGGCATGCCCGTACCACTGCCACATCGGCCATCCCGGCCGCACGCGCCGCATCGGCATCCGTGGTATCCGTCGTGTCGATCCTGTCGATCCTGTCAGYCGCAGCCGGTGCACACGACGCACCGGCGACACCCGCTTGCCTCGACGGCGTCGACACCGTGGTGAGCTTCCCGCTGTCGGCGGTGGTCGGCATGGACGACCTGCGCCTGGCCCTGCTGCTCAACGCGGTCTCCCCCACGCTGGGCGGAATCCTCGTGCGTGGGGAGAAGGGCACCGCCAAGTCCACCGCCGTGCGCGGCTTGGCCGCCCTGCTGCCCCCGGTGACGGTCACGGAGGGCTGCCGGTTCTCCTGCGCGCCCGACGCGCCGTTACCGGACTGCCCCGACGGCCCGCATCCCGCGCCGTCGCCGTCACTGACCCGTCCGGCCCGGCTGGTGGAACTACCCGTGGGCGCCTCCGAAGACCGGCTAACCGGTTCCCTCGACCTGGACCGGGCGTTGGCCGACGGGGTCAGCGTTCTGCGCCCGGGTCTGCTCGCCGCCGCCCACCGCGGGCTGCTCTACGTCGACGAGGTCAACCTGCTGGGGGACCATCTCGTTGACCTGCTTCTCGACGCCGCCGCCTTCGGGGTCGCCCACGTCGAACGCGACGGGGTGTCGGTGCGCCATCCGGCGGTGTTCCTGCTGGTCGGGACGATGAACCCGGAGGAGGGCGAGCTGCGTCCGCAGCTGCTCGACCGGTTCGGGCTGACCGTGCACGTCGCGGCCAGCCGTGACCCGGCGGTGCGCGCGGAGGTCSTCCGCCGACGGCTGGCGTTCGAAGCCGACCCGGCCGGRTTCGCCGCGACCTGGGCGGACGCGGAGGCGGAACTCGCGGCCCGGGTCGTCGCCGCCCGCGGCCGGCTCGGCACGGTCCGGCTCACCGACGCGGCGCTGCGGGCCGTCACCGCCATCTGCGCCGGCTGCGACGTCGACGGCATGCGCGCCGACGTGGTGCTGGCCAAGACCGCGATGGCACTCGCCGCGTGGGCGGGGCGCGCCACGGTGCTCGCCGCCGACATCCGTACCGGTGCCCGTCTCGCGCTACCGCATCGCCGCCGCCGCGGCCCGTTCGACGCCCCCGGAATGGACGACGAGACCCTCGACGCCGTCCTCGACGAGGCCCTGGCCGCTCTCGACGAGCGCGTCGGGGCCGAACGCGAGGCCGGCGAATGTGAAGCCGGCGAAGAAGCCGGCGAAGAAGCCGGCGGATCCGGTGCCGGGGAATCCGGTGCCGGGGAATCCGGTGCCGGGGAATCCGGGGTACCGGTGAACGATGCGCGCCCCGATGACGACCCGCCCGACGGCGGCGGTTCGGGGGGCGCGCCCCGTGGTGACGGCGGTTCCCACGGCTGCGACGGTGCGGGGGATGGGAACCGCGGCGCGGGGAACGGCGGGGATGACGGGAACGGCGGGGATGACGGGAACGGCGGGGACAGCGGGGACGGCGGGGACCGGTGGTCGGCACGGCTGTCCCCGTCGGCGTCTTCGACCGCGACGGCGTCTTCGACCCGGCTCGCCGGCGCACCGGCGGCGGCGAGCCGGCCGCGGCTGCTCACCGTCGCCGGCCTCGGAACCTCCTCGGGAGCCACCGGACGTCGATCCCCGGCCCGCGGCAGCCGCGGCGCGCTCGTCACCACCGCCGCGGACGCACCCGGCCTGCATCTGCCGGCGACCCTGCTCGCCGCCGCCCCGTTCCAGGCCGCCCGCGGCCGGTGCGGACCCGGCCTCGTGCTGGTCCCGGCGGACCGCCGTGGCGCCGTGCGCGTCGGCCGGGAGGGCAACCTGGTGCTGTTCGTCGTCGATGCCAGCGGGTCGATGGCCGCCCGCGCGCGGATGACCCTGGTCACCACGGCCGTGCTGGCCCTGCTCGTCGACGCCTACCAGCGCCGCGACCGGATCGGGATGATCACTTTCCGGGGGTCGGGAGCGGAGGTGGTGCTCGCGCCGACCTCGAGCGTGGAGGTGGGCGCGGCCCGGCTGCGCGCGCTGCCCACCGGCGGGCGGACCCCGCTGGCCGCCGGGCTGGGCCTCGCCGGTGAGGTCCTGCGCGCCGAACGGCGCCGTGATCCGACGCGGCGGGCCCTGCTCGTGGTCGTCACCGACGGCCGGGCGACCGCCGGGGACGACCCGCTGCCGGTGGCCCGCGCGCTGGTGCGCGCCGCCGGTGGCGCGGCCGGACCGGCGACGGGCGGACGGGCCGGTACCGGGGGGCGTGGCGGTGGGGGGCGTGGCGGCGGCCGGGGTGAGTTGAGCAGCGTCGTCGTCGACTGCGAGAACGGTTTCCTGCGCCTGGGCCTGGCCCAGCGGCTCGCGGGCGCCCTCGGCGGCGTCACGATCCCGCTGGACTCCCTGCACCATCTCACTCCCCGCGCGACGCCCCGCGCGACGTCCGGAAAGGTGGCCTGTTGACGCCGCAGGGACAGCCCGAGACCGTCCCCGACGACGGGCTGACCACCCGCCAGCGCCGCGACCGGCCGCTGCTGATGGTTCACACCGGCGACGGCAAGGGGAAGTCGACGGCCGCGTTCGGTCTGGCGTTGCGCGCCTGGTCACAGGGCTGGCCGGTCGGAGTGTTCCAGTTCGTCAAGTCCGCGAAGTGGCGTATCGGCGAGGAACGCGCGCTGCACGTCCTCGCCGACTCCGGCCAGGGCGGCCCGGTCACCTGGCACAAGATGGGCGCGGGCTGGAGCTGGGTACGCGAACGGGTCGACCCGGACGGCGACCCGGGTGCCGCCGCCCGGGAGGGCTGGGCGCAGATCACCCGGGACCTCACCGCCCAGACCTACCGGCTGTACGTGCTCGACGAACTGACCTACCCGTTGCGCTGGGGATGGCTCGACGTCAACGAGGTCGTCGAGGTCCTGCGTTCCCGCCCCGGCCGCCAGCATGTCGTCGTCACCGGGCGACGCGCCCCCCGGGAGCTGCTCGACGCCGCCGACCTCGTCACCGAGATGACCAAGGTCCGCCACCCCATGGACACCGGGCAAAAGGGGCAGCGGGGCATCGAGTGGTGAGCGAGCCCCGGGCGGAGATCGACATTCCCCGGCTGGTTCTCGCCGCCCCGGCCAGCGGCGCCGGCAAGACGACGGTGACCACCGGGCTGATGGCCGCGTTCACCGCCCGCGGCCTGCACGTCTCCCCGCACAAGGTCGGCCCGGACTACATCGATCCCAGCTACCACGCGCTGGCCTGCGGCCGGCCGGGCCGCAACCTCGACGCGGTGCTCTGCGGCGCGGCGCGCATCGCCGCGCTGTTCGCCCACGGGGCCCGCGGCGCGGACCTCGCCGTCGTCGAAGGGGTGATGGGCCTGTTCGACGGGGTGGCCCGTCCCGGTCCCGGTGAGCAGGCCGACCATGCCTCCACCGCGCACGTCGCCCGGCTGCTCGACGCCCCCGTCGTGCTCGTCGTCGACGTCTCCGGCGCCGCCCGCTCGATCGCCGCGCTCGTCGCCGGGTTCCRCGGATTCGACCGGCGGATCCGCCTGGCCGGGGTGATCCTCAACCGGGTCGGTTCCCCCCATCACCGCGATCTGCTCACCGAGGCACTCGACGACATCGCCGTGCCCGTGCTCGGCGCGCTGCCGCGGGAACAGGCCGTCCACACCCCCTCGCGGCATCTCGGTCTGGTGCCGGCGGCGGAACGCAGACCCGCCGCCGTCGCCGCCGTCGACCGGCTCGGCGCGCTGGTCGGATCCGCCTGCGACCTCGACGCCCTGCTGCGGGTGGCACGCACCGCGCCGCCGTTGCGCGTCGCACGTTGGGAGCCGGCCACCGTGCTCGCCGCGGCCGGACCGGCAGCGGTCACCACAGCGGACCCGGCGATGCCCGCGATGCCCGCGATRCCCGACCGGCCCCCGCGGGTCGCGGTCGCCGGGGGAGCCGCGTTCACCTTCGGCTACCCCGAACACATCGAGCTGCTCACCGCCGCGGGCGCCGACGTCGTCCCCGTCGACCCGCTGCGCGACGAGACGCTGCCACCGGGAACCGACGCCCTGATCATCGGCGGTGGTTTCCCYGAGGAGCACGTCGCCGCGCTCGCCGACAACGCCCGGTTACGCGCCGAGGTCGCCGCGTTCGCCGCCCGCGGCGGGCCGGTCGCCGCCGAGTGCGCCGGACTGCTCTACCTGGCCCGCACCCTGGACGGCGCGCCGATGTGCGGGGTTCTCGACGTGGAGGCGGTGATGGGCCCGCGGCTCACCCTCGGCTACCGCAGCGCGATCGCCGCCGCGGACAGCCCCCTGGCGGCGGCCGGGACCACCGTGCACGCCCACGAGTTCCACCGTACGGTCCTACGGCCCCCACCCGGCCGGGCGCCGTGCGACCCACGGTCGCCGTCCCCCGCCCACGGCGCCGCAGGCCCGCCCCCCGGGTCGTCGTGGGTGGCGGCGTGGTGGCTGCCGGTACCCGAAACCGCGCCCCGACCCGCACCGGGACGCGTGGCGGGTGGTGGCCGGCGCGGCGGGCAGCAGGCGGCGTCGCCGTGGATGTCCGAGGGGTTCGTGTACCGCCGGGTGCACGCCTCCTACCTGCATCTGCACTGGGCTGGACGGCCCGGCGCCGCCACCCGCCTGCTCGCCGCCGCCCGCGCGGCCCGCCGGGAGGACGGCCGGGACACCGCCGGCGCCGCACCCCGCGTCCGCGCCCCGAAGCCCGCCGGCCCACCCGGCCGGATCCAGCCCGGCGCGGCGTGACCGGAGCGGAACCGGGGGACGGGAGGCTGGTCGTCGGTGTCGGCGCACGGCCCGGGGTGACGGCGGCGGAGATCCTGGAGCTGGTCGAGGCGGCGCTGCACGACCTCGCGGCGCCGGCGAGCGCGGTGCGCCGGATGGCGACGGTCGAGGCCCGCCGGGACGAACCGGGCGTCGTCGCCGCCGCCCGCCACCACGGCTGGCCGCTGGTGGGCCATCCCGCCGCCCTGCTCGCCACCGTCGACGTGCCCCATCCCGGTGCCGCCGCCCACGCCGCGCTCGGCACCCCGAGCGTCGCCGAGGCCGCCTGTCTGATTCCCTTCGCTGTCCCCCCGTCCCCGGAAACGGCCACCCTGCCCCCGGCAACGGCCATGCCACAGCCGGTCCTGCTCGTACCCAAACGCGCCGGCCGGCGGGCGACGGTCGCGATCGCCCGGCATGGCACGCCGGATCGGGATGGCGGCGCTTCCGCGTGACCGCGGACCAGGTCGGCTGGGTGGCCGAGCGGACCACCTTTGATCAGCATCGGCTCGCGCCGCTGGTGTTGTTGACGTACTACGCGGTCACCCCACTGCCCCTTTTTGCCGCATCTCAGCGTGACCCCTATAGATCTATACACGCGGACAATGGTACGGACGGCCGGTGTTTTTCGGCGTGGTGAGCTGTTGTAATCTGGCTGTGGCCGGTGAACGGGCCGTGTCAGGACAACCGTTCAGAGCAGCTGTTCAGAGCAGCTGTTCAGAACGACATAGCGTTGAACCCAAAACATGGTGGGTCATCGTCGCGGGGGCACCGACAAGGAGTCGCATGGATCACGCGCTCTACCATGTCCTCGAACCAAGTCGCGAGTATGACGTCGAGCTGACCACAACTGCCGGGCAGTGGCCGGCCGGCCTGCGCGGACACGCCTTCGTCGTCGGTCCGTCCCAGCCGACCGCGCTCGATTTCTTCCTGACCGGGCCGGGCATGCTCACCCGGGTCGACCTGGCCACCCAGCGCTGGCAGACGCGCCGGGTCGTCACTCCGGACCTGGCCATTCTCGGCGCGCTGCGCTCGGTGCTGCCGCCGGCGGAGCTGGCCGGGTTGCTGGTGGGCGCGCGACCGGCGGTGAGCCACACCGCGCCGCATTTCTTCGGCGACCGGCTGCTGTTGACCTCCGATCGGCAGCGGCCGGTGGAGTTCGATCCGGTCACCTTTGATTTCAAGAGTTTTCTCGGTGGCGTGGACGAATACCCGCAGGTCGGCGCGCACCCGCTGTTCCCGGGTGTGCAGACGACGTCCCATCCGGTCGTCGACCTGGACGACGGTTGCCTGTGGTGGTGCAACATCCACCTACGCCCCCGGGGAAATTCGAYGGCCGATGTCGAGGGGCCGCTGTGGGTGGTGCGCTGGGACGGCAGCGGCGCGTYGGAAAGCTGGCACGTACCGGGCGCCCGCATCGTGCAGGGCACCCACGAGGTGACGGTGACCAGGGACTACGTCATCTTCACCGAAATCGGTTTCCGGCCCGAGCCGGGCAGCGTCGCCGGCCGGAACCGGACCAGGCCGCACCAGCCGTTCACCGATATCTATCTGGTGGCGAAGAGGGATCTGACCACCAGACGGGTGGGGGGCGCTGTCCCCGTGGCGCACGCCCGGGTGCCCTACGAGTCGTTCCACGAGTTCGCCGACTACGCCCAGGACGGCGACGACATCACCCTGTACGTCGCCCACTCGAACGGCTGGGACATCAACTACGCGATCACCGACACCGACACCGTCTGGGGGTCCGGGAAGCACTTCCCGGCCAGCCTGCGCGGATTTCTCCCGACGCCGGTCGACGCCTCACCGGTGGGTCGGTACGTCATCGCCGGACGCACCGGCGAGGTACGCGCCACCCGGTACTTCCTCGAGCCCCGGCGGCACTGGGGCACCCTGCTCTACGCCAGGGACCTGCGACGCCCGGCCCTGGAACGCGGCCGGTACCTGTGGCAGGCGTATTGGGGAGCACCGCCGGACAGCCTGGTCAGCCGGGTCGTCGAGATGTACCGCGACCACCCGCACCGGGTCGTGCCGGTGGATCAGCTGCCGGCCGGCGGGACTGCCTCGTCGGTGGTGTGCATCGACCTCGAGACGATGACGGAGAAGTGCTCGTGGTCGTTTCCGACCGGCACCATCGGCGAGTCGCCGGTGTACGTGCCGGTCACCGGCGACGGCGACGTCGCGCCCGGCGGAGAGAACGGCGATGGTAGTGGGGACGGATGGCTGCTGGTCTTCCTCAAGCACGCCGACMGCACCGAGATCCAGGTCTTCGACGCGCTCGCGCTCGATGCCGGCCCCGTCGCCGTCGCCACCGCGCCCGGGCTGAAGATTCCGGTTCTGTTCCATTCCGGGTATGCGGCGAGCATCCGGTCCGTCGACACCGGATATCGCCGGTTCTTCGCGGACGACCTCGGTACCGCCTGGAGAAGTCTCGGGCCGACCGTGCGCAGGGTCGTCGCCGACGTCCTGGACCGGCTCGGCTGACCGGTGGACGGGGCTGACCGGCACGGGTGTGCGACGCTCGTTCAGAAGGGTTGACTGGATGTACGACGCAATTGTGGTGGGTGCCCGGTGCGCCGGTTCCCCGCTGGCCATGCTGCTGGCCCGGCGCGGCCACCGKGTGCTGCTGGTCGACCGCGCGACCTTTCCGGCGGACACGCTGTCCACCCACTATCTGCCCCAGGCCGGGGCACACCAGCTGGCCGGTTGGGGGCTGCTTGACCGACTTGTCCGAACCGGGTGTCCGCCGATCACCGAGATGACGCTGTCCTGGGAGGACAGCGTCATCACCGGCGGCGTCGATCCGGTGGACGGCATCAGCGCGGCCTACGCACCCCGGCGCACCGTGCTGGACGCGATGCTGCTGGACGCCGCGCTCGACGCCGGCGTCGAGGTCCGCCTGGGCTACCCGGTGACCGACGTACTGGTAGCCGACGGCCGCGCGGTGGGTATCCGCGGTGGCACCCGGCGCTCCGGCGGCGCCGCGGCCGAGGATCGGGCCGCCATTGTCATCGGCGCGGACGGCCCCCGCTCCACGATCGCGGCGACGATGAACGCCGCCTTCTACAACGTCGTACCGGCCGCCAGCTTCATCTACTACTCGTACTGGAGCGGCCTCGACCGGCAGCACAGCGCCCGCTTCCGCAACGGGGCCCAGATCGGCTGCTGGCCGACTAACGACGGCCTGACCGTGGTTGCGGTTATGCGGCGGCGGGAGCGCCTGGCCGAGTTCCGGGCCGACGTGCCGGGAAACTTCCTCGGTGTCGTGCGTGCCGTCTTCCCCGAGTTGGCCGACGAGCTGGCCACCCGCGGCCGGCGCGAGGAACGCTTCCACGGCTCCCTCTACCCCGACAACTACTACCGCGCAGGCCACGGGCCGGGCTGGGCGCTGGTCGGCGACGCCGGTTACCACCGCGATCCCGTGACCGCCCAGGGCATGCTCGACGCCTTCACCCAGGCGGACCTGCTGGCGGCCGCGGTGGACCGCGGCCTGTCCGGGCAGCAGCCGATGAACGCCGCCCTGGCGGATTTCCAGCGGCATCGCGACGAGGCGACCGCCGCGTCCTACCGGCTTGCCTGCACGGTAGGCGAACTGGCGTTCCCCCCCGAACTGGCCGCGCTGCTGGTGGCCGCGGCGAACAGTCCAGAAACCCGGAAAAAGTTTCTCGGTATGGTTGCCGGCTTCGTTCCGCTKGCGGAGTTCTTCGCCCCGGCGCACCTGACCGAACCGAAATGCTCTCCAACGAATCCTGACCCTGAACCCTGAACCAACCCCCGCCCCCAGCCGGCAGGAATCGAGATCATCCAGTGCTCGACACCACGCTCGAAGTCAGCCTGCACATTCCACTGTCCGCAGCGGAGATTTACGCCTTCATGGCAACTCCCGACAACTGGGTCGGCACCTTCGCTGCGACGAAGGCGGTCCGCGGGGAGAACACCGACCGCCCGGTGCCGGTGGGGGCACGATTCGTCGACGTCATCGAGGTCGCCCCGGACACAACCGTCGAGGTCGAGTGGACGGTCACCCGCGACGAGCCCGGAGCCATCTGGCAGATGACCACCRACCCCGCCATAAGCGCCGACCCGGCCGACGGCACTGTCCACATCGTCATCACCTACACCTTCGCCGGCGGCACAGAAACGGAGCTCGCCGCCGACACCGTAGCCGCCGCGGCCGGCTCTGCCGGTGCCGGTGCCGGGACGCTGGTCACCCGTGCCCTACGCGCCACCTACCTCGGCAACTCGCCCATTCCCCTGGCCTACCGCGACAGCTGGACAGACCAGGCTGGCCCAGCCCACTTCCTGCAGACAGTCCGGGAAACTCTGCTCAATACCAGGTCCACCGGCCGGCGGCCTTGACGTCTCATCAGCTTTGACCTACCAGAGCCGGGGATCGCGTGTTCTCCGGGTGATACGCCMCGCGCCCACGGTCGTGCCGTGCGGCTCCCCGCCACCGGTAATCTTCAGCGACTCARCCGAACGGAGGACAAACACGAATCTTTCTTCCCGAGGTTTCTCAGCCCCATGCGACGCCAGACGGGATCGCCGCATCGGCGCAGGCGTCGGCGATCAGGTCCAGGGACAGGCCGAGGACCCGCGCCAGCGCGGCGACGGTGAAGAACGCCGGGGTCGCGATCCGGCCCGTCTCGATCTTGCGCAGCGTCTCCGCCGACAGCCCGGCCGCCGCGGCGACCTCGACCATGCTGCGGTCCCCCCGGGCGGTGCGCAGCAGGGCGCCCAACCGCTCCCCGCGTTCGCGTTCCAGCCGGGTCAACGGCGTCCGCACCATGGCCATGATGGTAGTACCGGCATGCCCCTACCCGACTCCGCACCACAACCGTGATACTAATAACGGTATAAGAATTGGTCACGGGTGCKGGTCCGAGCCCGCCGGCCGAGCAGGGGCGGGTGAGGCCTGCGGTGGGGTCTGGGCCTCGTCGTGGAGAACCTGCTGATCCGACYGGTGAAACCGGCCCTTTTCCAGCTATCCTGTCGGGGTGGTGGTGCAGCTACGGCTGGAGYGGGACGCGCGGGCGTTGACCGAGGTCGTCACTCGACTTCGGCGGGTGCTGCGGACGAGTATCCGCAGCGACTACCCGTGGGAGGCCCTGCCGATGGCCCAGGTGGAGTTGTTGCAATGCCTGCAGGAACGCGATGGCGCGCGGGTGGGCGAGCTCRCCGGCCTRCTCCACCTGGCCCCGAATACGGTGAGCACCCTGGTGCAACAGATGTCGGACGCGGATCTTCTGCGGCGGSTCACCGACCCGGCCGACCGGCGCGCGGCCCGGGTGTCGTTGACCGAGACCGGTACCCGCCATCTGCAGGGGTGGCGCGAGGCCCACGAACGCAGGCTCGGCGACRCACTGGGCCGGCTCGCCGCCGCCGACCAGGCCGTTATTGTCGAAGCCTTGCCGGCCCTGTCACGCCTGGTCGAACAGCTCGATGACCGCCGCCCGGCCGACCCGTCCTCCGTCGCCACCGGCGGACCCTGACCGCAGGTTCCTCGGGAGGCGTGCCGAACCGGTTGCCGCCGCTGCGGGATCACGCCCGCCGGCTTCGCGGACGCCGCCGCGCCCGGGCTGGTGCTGGCGCAGGCGATCGGACGGTGGGTAACTACTTTCAGGACCTCGGCGTGCTGCTGCTCGCCGCCGACCGGCGCTGGGCCTTTCGCCGGGGAAGGCTGTTCGCCCTGTACGTCGCGGCCTACACCGCCGGCTGCCAACGCCGCGTGCCCACCTCCAGCGGCCGGCCTGGCATCCGCCCCCGCACCGGCCTACTCTGTCTGAAACAGAGTTTATCTGTCACAGACAGAGCTGGGGAGCCGCGCCCTGCCGTGAGCGGCTTCCGCTGGAGGAGCAGGTAGCCATGGACCCGGGCGTGCGTACCTCCGCATCCCGCAACACCCTGATGTCGCTGCTGGCCCACGAGCGGGCCCGCCCTCGCGCGGTCCGCGACCTGCCGGGCGGCTGGTGRCTGGCGGTCGCCACCGTGTGCTTCGGCGCGTTCATGGGCCAACTCGACGCCAGCATCGTCACCCTGGCCTACGGGCCGCTGTGCGCACAGTTCCACGCCCCGCTCGCTGCAGTCACCTGGGTCTCCCTGGCCTACCTGCTCACCCTGGTCGCCCTGCTGGTGCCCGTCGGCCGGCTCGCCGACGCCCACGGCCGCAARCAGTTCTACCTCTACGGACTCCTCGTCTTCACCGCCACCTCGGCCGCCTGTGGCCTGGCTCCCAGCCTCGCCGCTTTGATCGGTTCCCGCGTCGCGCAGGCCGTCGGCGCCGCGATGCTGCAGGCCAACAGCGTCGCCCTTGTCGCCACCAGCGCACCCCGCCCGAGGATGCGCGCCGCCCTGGGCGTCCAGGCCGCCGCCCAGGCCCTCGGCCTCGCTCTCGGCCCCACCCTCGGCGGAGCCCTGGTCACCACCCTCGGCTGGCGCTGGGTGTTCGCCATCAACGTCCCCGTCGGGACAATCGCCCTCATCGCCGGCTACTACCTGCTACCCCGCACCCGCCAGCGCACCGACCCTGCCCCCTTCGACTGGCCGGGCCTGGCCCTCCTCGCCACCGCCACCACCACCCTGCTGCTGGCCATCTCGGCCGTCTCCGGCCTGAACCTGCCCTCCGCGGCCACCGCCATCCTCGCCATCCTCGCCCCGCTCGCCGGCTACGGCCTCGTCCAACGGGAACGCCGCGCGCCGGCACCCCTGATCGACCTGCGCCTCCTTCGCATCCCTGCCCTCGCGGGGGGACTCGTCGGCGCGCTGTGCGGCTACCTCGTCCTGTTCGGCCCGCTCGTCCTGGTCCCCGTCGTCCTCACCGACCGCGGCACCTCCCCCCTGCACGCCGGGCTGGTCCTCRCCGCCCTGCCCGGAGGCTTCGCGCTCGCCGCCAGCGGCGCCGGGGCGGTCCTACCCGACCGGTGGAGCGACCGCCGCCGCTACGCGCTCGGCGCCGTCACCTGCACGATGGYACTCGCCGCCGCACTCGCCGTGCCACTGTCCGCACCCTGGCTGATCCCCCCGATGGCCATGCTCGGCCTCGGCCTCGGCGTCTACACCCCCACCAACAACACCACGATCATGAGTGCGATCCCGGCCCACGCGTCGGGTACCGGCGGCGGACTGGTCAACATGACCCGCGGTCTGGGCACCGCCCTCGGCGTGGCCATGGTCACCCTCGCCGTCCACCTCGCCGCCGGCGCCACCGGACCCCGCCTGGCAATCRTCGGCCTCACCGCGGCATCCCTCCTCCTGTTCACCCCCCTCCTCACCCCTAGCCGGGGCATGAGGAACATCGGAACGGAAAACAGCGCCAGGTGCTGATCTAGTACTCCCGTGACAGTTCTAGTACTCCCGTGACAGTGATCCTTACGTGGTCGCGRCCCGGTGAGTCCGGGCTGAGCGGCTACCTGACCCGGATGCCGTACTGGGCGATCCGCCGGTAGAGCGTGGACCGGCTCAGGCCGACCCGCTCGGCTGCCTCGGCCATGGTGAGGGACGGGTCGTTCAGAGCCCGCACGATCTCGTCCCGCTCGAACGTCTCCAGTCGCGTCAGCCGGTGGCGGCCGTGCGAGAGCACCTCGGCCGGGAGGTGTCCGACGTCGATCGGGTCGTGGCGGCGAGCCAGTTTCTTGACGACCTGCATCAGCTGCTCGACGTTGCCCGGCCAACGATGGTCGGACAGGGCGCGTTCGGCCGCCGGGGTCAGATCCACCTCGCGGCCCCGTGCCCGCAGGGCCGCCACCCGCGCCAACGGCCCGATGTCCTCGGGCCGTTGGCGCAGCGGTGCGACCGGGACGATCCCGTCAACGATCGCGCGCAGTGCGGCCGGGATATCCTCGAACCGCTCTACCGTGATCACGAAGGGTAGGCAGCCCGCCGGGTCGGCTGCGCCCGATCGCGCCTCGACCCGGGCCCTGAGCACCCGGTCCCGCACCTGTTCGGCCACCCACAGGGGGAGCAGGTCGACGTCGCGCACGATGACCGCCGTGCTCGCCTTCGTCAGCTCCGGGGTCCACAGGGACAGCCACGGCTCGACGTCCGCCGCTGCCGGGTTGCTCGCGGCCAGGATGCGGTAGCGCGGAAAGGCCCGGCGCAGGGCCTGCGCGAGCGCCGTCGTACGGCCACTGCCCGGCTCGCCGACACAGGCCACGACCCGCCCGTCGCGCAGGCCCGCCTCTGCCAGTGACACCGCACGGCGCCAGGAGCCGGAGAGGTCGTGCAGACTGCCGGCCCCKGGCTCCGCGCGCGGGCTTTCCACCCGGAACACCTCGCCGCGTGGGCGCGGGCGGCCACCCGTGACGCCCCCGGACCGCAACCGCATCAGGTCCGTCGTGTGCTGCGCGGCGGACTCAGYCAGCGCGAGCAGCAGGTTGCTCGACGACTCCGACCAGGTCGTCAGGTTGACCGAGCCCTCGAGGCGTCCGGTCCCTGGGTGGAGCACCGGCGCCGCGGCGCAGGTGTAGCAGCACAGCCCGACGGCGTAGTGCTCCTCGGCCCGCACCAGGGACGGGGCGCGGTCCGCCAGCGCGAGCCCGAGTCCCGWCGTACCCACCACCCGCTCGGCGTAGGAGAAGCCCGGCGCGAGGTGGACCCGGTCCAGCGCGCGCAGGAGGCTGGTGTCCCCGCTGAGACGGTTGAGCACCAAGCCGTCCGCGTCGGTCAACATCAGGCTGACRGGCTCCGCGGCCAGCGTCCGGTGGAGGCTGGCCAGCACCTCGCGGCCGCTGTCGTAGAACAGCGAGCTCTGGTCGWTCGTGCCGGAGAAGACCGGGTCGACGTCGTCGAGGGAGACGCCGTACTCCTCGCTGCGCTGCCAGGAGGCCATCAGCCGGCAGGAGACGTCCGACCGGGTGTGGTCGCGCCCCGCGCGCGCCTMGGCCGCGAACCCGCGGGCACGTGCCGGGATGACGTCGTCGGGCATGACACTCCCTGAAAGCCCCGCTGTGATCCAGGTCATAAGCGTAGGCGCCAGCCTCGTCCCTGGCACGGCCGCGCGTGTCTCAGTTTGGGACATTCGGTCATCCCACAATGAGACATCGACCCCGGGACCTCTCCCCCCACGCGGGCACTAGCCTCCCGACAGGCCCGCGATGGCCGTGGGCCGGAGGAGGACCAGGATGTACRCCAAGGACGGTGAGAACTACTTCATCGTGGACGCCCACATCGCGTTGTGGGACGGGCGMCCGGAGAACCAGCGCAACGTCCACGGCAAGCAGTTCATCGACTGCTTCTACGCCTACCACACGAGCTTTACCCCGGCGTCGGAGATGTGGGAGTACGACGAGTACCTCTACCAGGGCGGCGAGCGGCTGATGAAGGATGTGTTCGAGACCGGGTACGTCGACCACGCCATCTTCYAACCCGCCTACCTCGGGGAGTTCTACACCAACGGGTTCGGGCAGACCGAAGAGGCGTTCGCGCTCACCCAGGCCCACCCCGACAAGCTGACCTACAACCACAACTGGGATCCGCGCAACGGCGAGGCCGGCCTCGACCAGCTCCGCGCCGACGCCGAGAGGTTCGGTCTCAAGGGGGTCAAGCTCTACACCGCGGAGTGGAAAGGCGGCTCGCGCGGATGGAAGCTGACCGATCCCTGGGCTTATCGGTACCTGGAGGCCTGCCAGGAGTTAGGCATCAAGAACATCCACGTCCACAAGGGACCGACCATCAAGCCGCTGGACCGCGACGCGTTCGACGTCGCCGACATCGACCACGTCGCAAGCGATTTCGAAGACCTGAACTTCATTGTGGAGCACGTGGGGATGCCCCGGCTGGAGGACTTCTGCTGGATCGCGACCCAGGAGACCAACGTATACGGCGGACTCGCGGTGGTCATGCACTTCATGTACTCGAAGCCGCGCTACTTCGCCCAGGTCATGGGCGAACTTCTCTACTGGATCGGCGAGGACAAGATCCAGTTCTCCTCCGACTACGCGATCTGGACGCCCAAGTGGCTCATCGAGAGTTTCGTCGACTGGCAGTTCCCCGAGGACATGGGGTACGCACCCATCACCACGGAGCAGAAGAAGAAGATCCTCGGGCTCAACGCCGCCAAGATGTACGACCTCCCGGTGCCGGCCGAGCTGCGGCTGGCAGGCGCGTGATGACCGTCGCGTCAGCCGTCCTGACCGAGGCCGACGTACGACGGCAGCTGGACCAGGTCGTCGACCCGGAGCTGGGATCCGGATCAGCGCCCGCCGCGGCAGCAGCCGCCCACCCCGGGCCAGCAGCGCGTTGCGCCGGGTGATCTCGGCGGCGTTCGCGCGCAACCGGTCCTCGCCGCGCGCGACGAGCACGAGGTTGACGAGCACGAGGTCGGCGCCCCGGGCGGCGAACTCGCGGGCGAAGACGGCGCCGATGCCCGTCGACGCACCGATGATCAGTGCGGTCTGCCCGCGGAGATCCACTGCCTCTCCCTACCACAGTCTCTCCCTACCACAGTTCTCCCTATCGGCAGGGTGGCCCGGCCACGGGGAGGCGAGGCTTGCCCTGGCAGGTGAGTTGTCCGCCTGTGAGTTATCCGACGGATCGCGGATTGGCGGCGACGGCGGGGCGTCGAGGGAACAGGATCTGGACCGATGGCTCGACGACCGGGAACACCGCACCCCCCGACCTGCCTGACCTGCGCCGCGACCACCTCACCGGCGGGGGCGGGCAMGGCGGGGACGGACCCCGAGCTCGATCATCGGGAACGTCCGAGCTGTCCGGGCCAGACCAGGAGCAGACTCTGATCAATCTGTCAAACCGCTGTACACAACCCCCCTCTTGCGCGGTAGCTTGCGACTGGTCACAGTGTTTGCCGGATCAGCTACGCACTGGGGTGAACCGTGCGGGTTCATCAGCATCATCGGCGTACGGCCGGCCGTGCCGACCGGCGGCGGCCCCAGCCACGGGACGACGCAACGAAGCATGGTCCCCGCCCGGTCGGACATCCGTCGCCGGGCTGTGACCGGTGCGCCACGAGGCGCCGGTGCGGAACGTGAGGGGATGGTCATGAACGGCCTGGAACTGTCGCCCACCCGGGCCTCGGACCGGCTCGGTCTGGCGTCCGCCGGACGGGCCGCGGCGGTACTCTCCCGGGAGATCACCTTCGCCGATCCCGATCCGGTGACGCTCACCGAACTCGACGACCGGCTGCACCGGTACGCCACGACCCTGTTCTCCGCCCCACACACGACGCTGGTGGGCCCGGTCATCGCCGACTGGCGGCGGGTCCAGGCCGCCCTGGGACGGCGGCTGTCCCCGACGGTGCACGCCGAACTGACCCRGGTCGCCGGCTACTTGTCGTTCTCCCTCGGGATGCTGGCCGTCGACACCGGCGACGACACCTCGGCGCGGCGGTTCGCGACCCTCACCGAGCAGTTCGCCGCCCAGCTCGACGACCGGCTGCTCACCGGCACCGCGCACAGCCTGGACGCGGCGATCGCCTTCGTCACCGGACGCTACGCCGCCGCCGGCAACGCCGCGGCCAAGGCGGCCGCCGTCGACCATCCCTACCTGCACGGCTGGGCGGCGGCGGTGCAGGTCACCGTCGCCGCGGCCACCGGCGACGAGGCAGCCCTCGACGCCGCCCTGAACCGACTGCGCCACCGGCCGACCGTGCTCGGCCTGCGCCATCCCGGCTGGCCCCCCTTCGACGAGGTCCGGGAGGCCTGCGTCGTCGCCGACGCGATGGCCCGCCTCGGGATGCCCGGGGCGCGGTCCGCCGCCTACACCGCGATCGACCTGACCACCCCGGCGACCCTCGACCGCGGCTGGGCGCTGGCGTCGCTCGCCGCCACCACGCTGCGCCGCGATCCCGCGGTGGCCCAAGCCGCCCTCCTCGAGGTGGAGGACATCCTCGACAAGCACCCGTCGCGGGTGCTCACCCTGAGGATGAACGAGATCCTGATGCTCACCTCGGCGCACGCCGAGCGCGCCTCGCGGCGGGCCGGCGCCGCCTGAGCCGAGCCCGGGGGAGCAGGTCACCGGGCCGGGCGGCCGGCCGCGGCGCGCAGCCGCGCACCGCGGCGCACGAGCAGCCGTTCGGCCAGCGCGTCGGCGCGTTCGATGTCCTCGAGGGTGGCCCGCGTGCGCCGCTCGACCTCCAGGATCGCCGCCAGCAGCTCGGCGGACAGCCGGGTGCGGGCGGCGACCCGGGCGACGCTGGGAGGCAGCGCGGGCGCGCTGCCCGGCACGGCGGGCACGGCGGGCCGGGCGGTGGTGGTCGGACGAGAAGTCAGATGCGCCAGAGCCATACTCCAGTGATATCGCGGCCGGTACGCACCGCAACATCTTGACTTCTCGGCGAATCCGGGATCAGCATCGCCCCACAGGACATCCACAGGGTCGCGGCAGGTTACCCACCGGCTTGTCGACAGGTTTATCCACATAACGATCTTTGTGTGGTGAATGTCACATTCCTGAAGGTTGGGGATGCCGATCGCGGTTCCGGTATTCCGGTCCATTCACGTAACCGGATGATCCTGTTACAGTGTGCACCGACAAGATCGGGGGTCACATGACAAGGTGGGACGATCCGCACCGGCAACCGCAGCAGCCCGGGCCGGCCGGATACTACGAGCCGTACGGATACGAGCCGTACGGACAGCCGCCGCCTCACGGCCAGGCCGGCGGGCCGGGTCCGACGCCGTATCCGATCGGCCCGCCGCAACCCTTCCCGGGTCCCGGCCCGGGCCAGGGCTACCCGCCGGTACCGCCGAAGTCGGTCGCGGTCGCGCTGCTGCTGACCTTCCTGTGGCTGGGCGTGGGCCACATCTACGCCGGCAAGACCACCACGGGTGTCGTGCTTCTGATCGCCGACCTGTTCCTGTGGATGTTCTCCTTCTTCATCATCACACTGATCATCACCGTTCCGGTGTGGTTCATCGTGTGGGTGATCGCCATGGTCAGCTCCGCCTCGGCGGTCCAGGAGTACAACACCCGGCTCGGCTACCCGCGCGGCTGACCACCGCCGCGGGCGAGTAGGGCGTCCACCAACCGGCGGGCGTCGGCGAGATCGACCGGGTCGGCGACGAACAGGATGCGGTACATCATCGGCGCCATGACTCCCTCGACGATCTCACCAACCCCGGGGGTGGGTTCACCGCGACGCGCGGCCCGTTCGACGATGACCCCGATCTGCTCGCGGATGTACAGGTCACAGCGGCACGCCGGCCGGTCGTCGCCGCAGGAAGCGACCAGGTCGCGCAGGAACG
The DNA here is from genome assembly GCF_001983015.1 of Frankia sp. CcI156. Taxonomy (NCBI): domain Bacteria; kingdom Bacillati; phylum Actinomycetota; class Actinomycetes; order Frankiales; family Frankiaceae; genus Frankia; species Frankia sp. CcI156. The sequence continues at coordinate 20,180 of NZ_MOMD01000039.1, read as the reverse complement.
CCCGGCCCGCGGGGGAGGACATCTCCTCCAGGTACTGCTCGCAGTAGGCGGCGAGATCGCCGCGCAGCGACCCGGTGTCCACCGGCGGGGTCTCCGGGCGCAGCCGCTCGGCGGCGACGTCGGCGAGCAGCTCGGTCAGATCCCCCCAGCGCCGGTAGACGGTGGAGGCGGTCACCCCCGCCCGGGCGGCGACCAGCGGCACCGTGATCTCGTGCCGACCCCGCTCGGCCTGCAGCGCGCGCGCCGCGGCATGCACGGACTGCTGGACCCGCGCGCTACGCCCCCCGGGCCGCGGACCCTCGGACGGACTCACGCATCCAGCCTAACGCACATCCTTTGCGTTAACGTCGGGCCGAGGGTACCGTCGGGCGCTAACGCAAAATCTTAGCTTTAGCTGTCCGGTGAAGGGAAACCCGATGTCCTCCCAACCCATCGCCACCGGCCTTCCCGCCGACCAGACCGGCCAGACCGGCGCCGCCGGTTACGGGACCCCGTCCTCGGCCACCGCCCCGGTACCGGCGGTGGCCCTGCCGCGGCAGGCCGCGGCCCGCGACGCCCCGTCCGACCCGGGCGCGGCGCCCCACCGGGGCAGGCTGTCCCCGCGCGCCGGATTCCTCCTGCAGACGTCGATGATCGGCTCGTTCCTCGCCGCGTCCTCGGCCCCCACCCCCCTCTACCCGGTCTACCAGGCCCGCTGGGGGTTCTCCCCGATCACCGTGACCGTCGTGTTCGCCGTGTACGCCCTGGCCGTCCTCGCTGCGCTGCTCACCGTCGGAGCCCTCTCCGACCACATCGGGCGCCGTCCGGTGCTGCTCGCCTCCTCGCTGCTGCTCGCCGCCGCCCTGGCGGTGTTCGCCACCGCCGGCGGGGTGGGGGAACTGACCGTCGGCCGCGTTCTGCAGGGCCTGGCGACCGGCGCCGCCAGTGGCGCCCTCGGCGCCGGCCTGCTCGACCTCGACCGGGCCCGCGGCACCCTGGCCAACGGAGTCGGCCCGTTCACCGGCCTGGCCCTGGGCGCCCTCGGGTCCAGTCTGCTCGTGGCCTACCTGCCCGCTCCCACCCGTCTGGTCTACCTGGTGCTGTGCGCGATCGTGCTCGCCCAGGCGGTCGGGGTCGCGGCGATGCCCGAGACCGCACCGCGCATCCCCGGAGCGCTCGCGTCGCTGCGCCCGACCATCGGCGTACCCRCCGCCGCCCGCCGCGACCTGCTGATCGCCGCGCCCTGCCTGGTCGCATCCTGGGCCCTGAGCGGGTTCTACCTCTCCCTCGGCCCGAGCCTGGCCCGTCTCGTCGTCGACTCCCGCTGGGTCGTGCTGGGAGGTCTCGCGGTCTTCGCCCTCACCGYGACCGCGGCCCTGACGGTGCTGCTCCTGCGCGACACCGCTGCCCGTACCGTGATGTTCCTCGGTGCCCTGGGCCTGCTCGTCGGCGTCGGTGTCACCCTGCTCGGCGCGGACCTTCCCTCCACCCCGACGTTCTTCGTCGGCACCACGCTGGCCGGTATCGGTCTCGGCGCCGGTTTCCAGGGCGGCCTGCGCGTCCTGATCCCCCTGGTCGCCCCGCACGAACGCGCCGGCCTGCTCTCGACCGTCTACGTGCTGTGCTACCTCGCCTTCGGCGTCCCCGCGGTCGTCGCCGGCTACCTGGTCACCCACCACGGGCTGCTGCCCACCGCCCGCGGGTACGGCCTGGTCGTCATGGCCCTCGCCGCGCTGGCGCTTCTCGGCCTGCTCACCCGCGCCCGGCGCCCGGCGCCCGGCGCCTGACGGTCCGGCGGATCAGCCGCCGGTCTTCGGCCAGCGTCCCGACTACTGGGGATACGCCAGCAGCGTGAAGTGCGGGATGCGGCATGCAGGAGGCATGGGCGCGGCCCGAGGTTGCTGGTCCGGGTGAGCTGTTTGCGGTGGAGGGCAGGACCGCTGTGGTCACCGGTGCTGCCGGTGCGTGYCGGTGATCGGCGATCTGTCGACGGAGCGGGGTGTCGATGTTGGAGTGGCTGGGGCGCGTTGGCCGAGGTCGAGCTCAGGGCCGGTCGGTGGCGGTGGTTGTCCCTGACCGGTCGGGGATGAAGATCTCCTCGATGGCCAGGCTGAAGATGTCGGCGAGGGTGAATGCCAGGAGAAGACTGGGGTCGTACCGTTCGGTCTCGATCGCGTTGATGGTCTGCCGGGACACCCGGCATCGGTCGGCCAGGTAGGCCTGGCTCCACCGGCGTTCCGCCCGCAGCACGCGCAGCCGGTTCTTCATCGGCGTAGACGGGTGCGCAGGTCTGCGATCAGCAGCCACATCGCCACGCCGCCGATGGTGATTATCTGGGTGAGCTGGCGTAGCTGGACGATGCCGGCGGCGTCGAGCAGGGCGGCTAGCTGAAGCCCTACCAGGACTGCCGCGAAGGTAATCGCCATGCTCTCCACTTGGATCTTGCGCTGGTACTCGTCGGCGCGGCGGAAGGCGCGCAGCAGTACCCATGCCACGGCGAGCGTGAACGCGCCGCTGGCCCCCAGCCACCAGGCCTTCTGGGCGGCGGTCTGGTCGGGGCCGCTGCCCAGGGCCAGAGCGATCCCGCCGAGGGTGGCGACGGGGAGACCGTCCAGGAAGATCGCCCTGCGGGCGGCGCGTGTCACGTTGTCCCGCCGCGTCTCATCGGTCATGTCATCGGTCATGGCATGAATGTAAAGTCGACTTTCCATAAAGTCAAGTTTGCTTGTCATAGGCGGCCCTGGGCGTCAACGTAGGAGGAGTGAGAGGAGACCGGCGTGGTGTCCCCGCGCGCCTACCTGGCCCATCTCGCGCAGACCGGCCCCGCGCTCTGGCCATCCTCGACCTCGCCGGGCCAAGCCGCGGCCCGGTTCTAACGCCGCCAGGGGGAACGCGACCCGGGGCGCGGCGCCGGCTCGGTCGCCGCCCAGATCCGCCGCCACCGCGCCGTCGGGGTGTTCGGGGCGCCACGCAGCCGCGCGGAGACCGCCGCCGACCCCGCGGCCCCACCCGTCCCACCCGTCCCACCCGGTCGGGGGACCGCCCGCGGGCTGGTCCGACCGGGGAAGCCCCCACCACCGGCCGCACCGCCGGGGTCCCCGGCGGTGCGGCCCGCCGGCTCGGACCCCGCCGGGGTCGCTGCGACGTCCGGGGCCGAGCGCGCCGCCGGCACCTGCGCCGCATCCCCGACCCGCGCCTCCTCAGCCGTCCCAGCCGTATCGGGCAGACCAGCCGCACCGGGCAGACCCGAGGCGAAGGCCGCCCGCGTCGCCTCCCACCAGGAGGTCGCGTCCTCGGCGCAGAGCCGGTCGACCTCGGCGGCCAGCCGCGCGGTGAACGCCCGCACATCCTCACCCGGCGCGGGGCGCATCGGCCGGCCGAACCGCACCGACACCGGCGGACGGCCCGCCACCGGCCAGGACCGTCCCCGCGGCATCGCCGCGTACGCACCCCGCAGCCCCACCGGAACCACCGGCACCCCCGCGTTGATCGCCAGATAGGCGGCCCCCAACCGGAACCGGCCCCGCGCCCCGTCCCGCGACCGCGTCCCCTCCGGGAAGATCACCAGGTTCCAGCCGTCCCCCAGCAGGTTCATCGGCGTCGCCGACGGCGCCCCACCGTGCCGTTCGATCGGCACCGTCGCGAACGCGAACGCACTCGACGCCCCCCGCCAGGCACTGTCGAAGAAATAGTCCGCCGCCGCCGTCACCACCGTACGCGCCCRCACCCACCCGGGCACCGTGCACAACAGCAGCGKGGCGTCCAGATGACTGCTGTGATTCGACACGATGATCACCGGGGTGTCGCGGACCCCGTCGAACGCCTCCGCACCGTGCACCGCCACCGTCAGCGTCGTCCGCAGCAGCGGGCGCATCACCCCACGCAGAAACACCCCCCGGGCGGCCCGCGCCGCCGGGCGACGCGCCCACGCGGTCGGGAACTCCCGCGGCACCTCGGGGACCCGATGCGCCTCGGCGCTGCCCGGGACCGGCCCGCGGCCCCCCGGCCGCCACCCGGCCAGCACCGCCCGCAGCCCCACACCCCGTCGCGGCCTACCCGCCATCCCGTTCACCTCTGCCCCTGCCGATCCGGTCCACCGCTGGCACCTGTGCTCCGCCGCGCATGGCCACCGCGTCCCAGCCGGCGACCGCRCGATCCGTGACCCGCATCTCCCGCGGTCACCGTACTTCGGCGATCAGATGGGGTGGGGAGTGCAGATAGGTGATAGACGGATCACGGCCCACCGATCCCGACACCATCTCCAACGCATCCGCCAACGTCGACRCCGCCCGGAACCCCAGCCGCGCGCACGCCGCCYGATCACCGCCCACCCACACCACATCCCCCACATGGGCCATCGCCGGCGCCGCCTCATACCAGCGGTGGAACGGATGCACCCCGTGATGAGCAAGCGACGTCCGATACAGCGACGCATACCAGGGATCGGTGGCGTACTGCCGTTCGAACTTCGCCTCCACCGTCGCAGCCTCGGTCGACTCGGCGAGCACCTCCTCGTAGAAGTCCACGTAGGAGGGGTGATGCAGCTGGGAGAACCGTGGCGTCAGCGGATGGTAGACGATCAACGCCCCGTTCTCGCGGACCACCGGCCGCCCCCGGTACCGGCCGAAAACCTCCCCGAGCGCGCCGTGCGCCGCCAGCACCGGGTTGACCACCGCACCCGCGTCGAACGGCCCGAACGGGCCCAGCCCGACGACAACGACGTCGCTTTGCCCATCGACGGTGACCCGCTGCTGGGCGTCGACCGCCGCCGCCGCGACCGCCGCGACCGCCGTAGGATCCCCCGCGCTCACCGAGGTGACCGCATAGTCGGCAGCGAAGTCACGCAGCAGCCGGCGGYGCGCCCGCGACCCCACCAGCTCCAGGCCACGGCCCAGCCCGACCGCCATCGCCTGATCGGCCAGCGACCACTCCCACTCCCGGCGGGTCAGGAACGGATAGTGCACCGGCGCCGTCGCGGCGTTCACCGTCACCGCGACGGCGAACACCCGCACCGCCTCGCACAGCAGCCGACCCATCCGCGCCGCCGGACCCGGCGGCGCACCAACCCCCCCATCCCCGACGCCGCCAGCGCCGTCCCCGGGCAGGCCGACGCGGCGGACCGCCGCGGCGACGCTGTGCACGTGACGCAGCGTCGCATACGACGACAGGCCGGTCACGAGCCCGCCCGCACCGACCGCCGCCGGGCTCTGCACGACCCCGACGTGCACCAGCAGGTCGGCGGCGGCGACCCGGCGGGAAACCTCCACCTGCTCGTCGGCGTCGGTCACCCCCACGACGGTGAGATTGTCAGGATCCTCCGCGTCATGGCTGCGCAACTGTCCGGGCCAGAACGAGCGGAACACCCGCTCCCCGACGATCCGCTCCACCTCGCCGGCGCTCAACCGCCGGTTCAACCCGTTCGCCACGACCAGCGCCACATCGTCGACACCGGCCGCCGCCGCCGCCGTCAGCACCGCCTCGATGATCCGCCCCCGCACATCCGGGCGACGCATCCGCGGCAACGGCGTCGACAGATCGTCAAAACTGATCGTCAGCCRCATCCCCGGACGCAGCAACGCCRCCAGCGGCTCGCTGCCCACCGGCGCCGCCAACGCCGCGGCGATCGCCGCATCGACGTCACCGACCCCGGRCAGCGACTCGGGCGGATACACCACCCGTGTCCCGAGCGGGAACTGCTCGAGCAGCACGCCCTCACCCTGGTGCACCAGCAGCGGGGGAGTCCGCTCGTCAACCTCGAGCACGAACCCCGGTCTCACCAGCATGATCCCTTCCACGTCCGGCACGAAGGGACAACCCCTCCGTGTTGGCGCCCCGYCCGGCGGCGCAGCCCCGCCATGACCCCACCCGCCCCGGCCCTCGGCCCGATCCCGGCACGCCCGCTCACAGCGCCACCGTCGGATCGAACGCAATCCGCACCGCACCGAGCCGACCCGCGCACAACGCGTGCTCCAACGCCTCCCGCCAGCGGGTCAGCGGATACGTCGCCGCGACCACCCCGTCCAACGGGGCGCCGGCGGCCAACGCGAACGCCCGGGCCAGCACCGAAGGCGCCGCGCCGCGCCGCGCCGCCCCCACCAACTCCAACCCCCGCGCCCACAGCGGCGTCAGATCCACCCGGCCCGTGGGCACACCCGAAAGCACCACCCGCCCCCCCGCCCGGGTCGTGCGCAGCGCCGTGGACAACGACGACGCCCGCCCCGCCGCGTCGAACGCGACATCCACCCCGCCGAGCAGGAACGCCCCACCCRCCCGCGGCGACACCCGCATCGCATGCGTGGCCCGACGCACCCCGGCGACCGCCCCGTCCGGGTCGAACACCACGTCCGCCCCGAACCGGCGCGCCAGCTCCGCCTGGCGGGGATACTTCGCCACCACCGCCACCTGCCCCGCCTCGGTATGGGCCCGCAACGCAAGCACCGTGCACAACCCGGCCGCCCCCGCCCCGACGACGAGGACCCGCTGCCCGGCGCCGACCCGCGCCCGGTCCACGGCATGCACCGCGGCGGCCAGCGGGTCGACGAGCACCGCMCGGGCATCCGGCAACGTCGCGGGCACCGGGCACAGCTGCCCACGGTGGGCGAGCATCACCCGGCTCCACCCACCGCCGCCCACCCCCCGCGCCCACCCGCCGTCACCGGCTCTGCCGTCACCGACTCTGCCGTCACCGGTCCCGGGACCGCTGCCCGGCGCCGGATCGACAACGACCCGGTCCCCGGCCGCCAGCACCCGCCCGTCGTCCAACGTCACCGACTCCTGCACCTCGGCGACGACCTCCTGACCCGGCACGAACGGCAGACCCACCATCGCCGTCAGATAGGCCGACACCCGACCCGTCACCAACGCCAGATCCGACCCGCTGATCCCCGCCAGCCGCGGCCGCACCGTCACCCACCCCGGACCCGGCACCACCGGATCACCATGCTCGACATAGCGCAGCGGCGCCGCCACCCCGGCCAGCCCCGACCACCCCGACGGCCCCGCCCCGACCAGCCGCGACGCCGCCTGCCGCGACACCGACGCATACAGCTCCAACCCGCGGGTCACCGCCCACCCCCCGACACCACGACCCCCGCCGGCCCCGTGCCCGGGCCTGGCCTTGAGCTCAAGGCCGCCGCCCCCGCCCGCGCCGCCGCGGCCCGCAGGCCACGCTCCCGACGGTCCCCGACGACCAGACGCGGCTCCCCGGCCGCCGACGCCCACTCCTCGATCGGCCACCCCGCCCCCCGCGCCACCTGATGCAACGCGAGATCCGGGTTCACCGCCACCGGGTTACCGACCGCCCGCAGCAACGGCAGATCCGACTGGCTGTCCGCATACGCCCACGACACCCCCAGATCCGCCCCCAACACCCGCGCATGATGATCAATGAACGCCGCCCGCGCATCCCCGACCAGCGGCGAGGACTCCAACCGGCCGGTCAGCAGACCATCCGCACCCACCTCCAGCCGCGCGGCGACCACATCGTCGAACAACGGCGCGAACGGCCGCGTCAACACCTCCACCGCCCCGGTCAGCAGCACCGTGCGATGCCCCGCCGCCCGATGCTCACGCACCCGACGGATCCCCGCCGGTTTCACCCGCCGCAGCAGAATGTCCCCGGCGACCTCCACCACCAGCCGTTCCAACTCCGCCGGATCCACCCCCGCGTAGCGCGCGTACACCGACCGCATCAGATGCCCCCGGTCACGACGCTCCGCACGCACATACCGCGGCAACGCCACCGCCAGCGACGCAAGCTCCCGCACCCGCCGCGGCGCCGAGGCGTCCGCCAACCGCATCCACAGATACRACTCGATCACCGTCGCCGACGCCACCGCCCCATCCAGGTCGAACACCGCCAGCACCCCGTCACCGGCGGCCAGATGCCCCGACAGCCGCCGCGGCGGCGCGGGATCACGCGGCCGGCGCAGCACCGCCGTCACCGCCGGGCAGTGCACGTCCTGCAGATAGTGCCGCCAGTCGAAACACGCCGGATCAAACCCGAACTCCGCCTGATCGGCCGGATCCATCGCCGCGTGCAACGCACCCGTGGCGTCGTCGACATAGACCAGCTCCGCCTTCGTGTACGCCCGGTACACATCCGAGTAGCGGCGCAGAAACCCCACCCGGCTCTCCGCCCGCTCCAGCTCCCCGRCAAACCGGCGCACCCGATCCGAGGGCGGGGCATGCTCCAACGCCCGGCCCGCCAACCCCACCAGCCGCTCCGAGCGACGCAGCTTCGCCTCCACCGCCGCCGCCCCCGCGAACGGCCACTCCGGCACCGCGAACGTCCCCCGACCGCGCCGCGGCAACGGATCGGCCTGGAAATAGTCCCGCACATAGGCGTACAGATCCCGAAACAGCAACGGATTACGAAAACCCGAACACACCGTGTAATAGGCCGGGGTGTCCGCCGGCGGCACCACCGCCGCCGCCGCCAGGATCGCGTTGACAACCAGATCCACCGGGATGATGTCCACCACCGCGTCCGGGGAGGCGGGGAAGTCCGGCAGCTCACCGCGGCCATAGGCCAGGATCAGCGGCTCGGCCATCTTGAACCCCTCGATCCACCCCGGGAACGGCCGGCGCAGCGCACTCTCGATGATCGAGGGACGGACGACCGTCAACGGCAGATCCCCGTGATGATCCTCCAGATACCGCTCACCCAACGCCTTGGTGAACGTGTACGCATCCGTCCACCCCAGCACCTGCGCCCGCTCACCCCCGGCCGTCACCATCCGCCGCGCCACCCACGCCCGGCGCAGCCGCTCCGCCTCCGCCGACACCGTCTGCGCCCCGGCGGCGGCGAACCGCCGCGACGCCTGCGCCCKAAACCGCGCCGAACACTCCGGCGCCCGCGAGGCGTCCTCGGTCTGCTGGCGCACCCGCGACGCCGCATCCCACTCGACCCGCCAGTCCACGTCATGGGCCAGCGGCCCCTCGGCGATGTGCCCCGAACGCAACCCCGCCACATACGCCGTCGACACATGCACCAGATGAGGCCTGGCCCCCCCGGCCGCAAGCGCCCGCAGCAGCTCCGCCACCCCACCGACGTTCGTGGTGAACGCCTCGTCGACCGGCGGGTCGAACGACACCTCCCCGGCACAGTGGATGACCACGTCGAGGTCGGCGGGCAGATCCGGCATCGACGCCAGATCCCCCTCGATCACCTCCACCCGCTCGGCGAGCAGCGCCGCCACCCCCGCCGCACCCAACCCCTCCCGCAACCCGCGAAACGCCGGCTTCCGCATCATCCGCGCCAGCCGCGCCGCCCCGCTGTGACTGCCCCGCGGCCGCACCAGCGCCACCACCGCCGTGTCGGGGAAGTCCGACAGCAACCGTTCCAGCAGCRCCTCCCCGACGAACCCGGTCACCCCGGTCACCAGGACCCGCCTGCCCGCGAGCCGCTCACGCAGCCCCACCCTGACCTCCGCTGCCGTCACCTGCACCGCCACCTGCTCGTCCGGTGAGCATCCGCTGCACCGCTGCGCCGCCTGGGCCCTGCTCGTCCGGGTGGGCACCCGCCCACCCGAAGCTCACCCGGAGGGCAACAGTAGGCGACGATCCGCCCCCGCGACGTCAACCGGCGCACCGCCTGCGTGTGCCCACGCCGAGGTACGCAGGGAAACCTACCGTCACCAGGGCAGCGCCATGACGGGCAGCCCCACCACCCACCCGCCGAGATGACCCTGCGCGTCACTGCGACAGCCGGACGAACACGCCCGCTCAATCGGCAACCGGACGAACACGCCGGCTGAGGCCGTCCACGGCCTCAGCCACCCGCGGCCTCGGCCAGCGCCCGCACCAGCCGCGTGCACGAACCGGTCAGCCCCCACCGTTCGGCGAGCGCCCCCACCGCCGCCGGATCGACCGGCGCCGCCGGCAGCAGATCAGCGAAGGCACCCACCGGCACGTCCCGCACCACCGCCACCACCCCCACCGCGGCACGCACATAGTCCCGGGCGCCCCGCAACCGACGCCGCGCCCCGGCCGGCAGACCCGCGCCGCCGTCGGCGTCAACCGCGGCGAGCACCGCCGCGAGCGACCCGAACCGGGTCAGCAGCGCCGCGGCGGTCTTCGCCCCGATCCCCGCCACCCCCGGCAACCCGTCACTGGGATCACCGCGCAGCACCGCGAAATCGGCATAGGCCCGCCCCGGAACGCCGTAGCGTGCCGTCACCGCCGCCTCGTCCACCACCGCGAACTTCTCCACCGCGTACCGCACCCGCACCCCGGCCGCGTCGTCGACGAGCTGGAACAGGTCCCGGTCACCGGTCAGAATGTCCACCTCCCCCCGGTGACGGGTCGCCAGCGTCGCGATCACGTCGTCAGCCTCGAACCCGGCGGCCTCCGCCCGGGCGATCCCGAACGCGTCGAGGACCTCGTCGATGATCGGGAGCTGGGCGAGCAGGTCGCCGTCCACCCGCTCGACCTGCCCGCCCCCGCCGGCCTCGCCGGCCCCGACGTCGGCGACCCGGTGCGCCTTGTAGGACGCCAGCAGCGCCACCCGGAACGCCGGCCGCCAGTCGGCGTCGAAACACGCCACGACCCGCTTCGGGCGCACCTCGCCGATCTGCCGGGCCAGCACGTCGAGCAGTCCCCGCACCGCGTTCACCGGCGTGCCGTCGGGAGCCCGCACCGAACGCGGCACCCCGAAAAACGACCGGAAGTACAGCGACGGGGTGTCGACAAGCATCAGCCGACCGTCCGCCCCCGCCCGCTCACCCACAAACACCGTCCCACCCTCCCCGCACACAGCCGGTACCCATCCCAGCGGCTATCCCCACGGGACCAGACCACGGACCAGAAACATCCACATCATCCCCCGTCCTCCTGCATACGCTCCGAACGTGCTGGAAGATCTCGACCGTCAAATCGTGCAGATGCTGTGCCGAGATGGGCGTATGAGCTTCACCGACCTCGGCCGAGCCACCGGCCTGTCGGTCTCCGCCGTCCATCAGCGCGTCCGACGCCTGGAACAGCGTGGAGTGATCACCTCCTACACGGCGCTCGTCGACCCCGCCCAGGTCGGCCTGCCCCTGACCGCCTTCATCTCGATCACACCGATCGACCCGAGCCAACCCGACGACGCCGCCGACCGGCTCGCCCACATCGTCGAGATCGAGGCCTGCCACAGCGTCGCCGGCGACGAGAGCTACCTGCTCAAGGTGCGAGTCGCCACCCCCGGCGACCTCGAGACGCTGCTGCAGCAGATCCGCGCCGCCGCGAACGTCTCCACCCGCACCATGGTCGTGCTCTCCACCCCCTACGAAGGACGCCCCCCCGCCCTGTGAACACCCGCCGGACCAACCCCCGCCCCGGACCGCCCCCGGACCGGAGCGCCGCTCACCGCACCAGGGCACGGCCACCGCCCGGATCGAACAGATGGATCCGCGTCACGTCCAGGGCGGCAGACTCACCACCGTGACCGACGACGCCCCCCGACCCGCCCGCACCATCCTGTACCGGGGCGGGCGCATCCACACCCCGGCCGACCCGTTCGCCACCGCGATGCTCACCGACGGCGACACCATCGCCTGGGTCGGCTGCGACGCCGCCGCCACCCATCTCGACGCCGACACCGTCATCGACCTCGACGACGCCCTGATCACCCCCGCCTTCGTCGACGCCCACGTCCACACCACCGCCACCGGCCTGGCCCTGTCCGGCCTCGACCTCACCGGCACCCCCACCCGCGCCGCCGCCCTGTGCGCCCTCACCGCACACGCCCACCGCCACCCCACCACCACCCTGTTCGCCACCGGCTGGGACGAGACCACCTGGACCGACGACCCACGCCCACCCACCGCCACCGACCTCGACCGCGCCGCTGGCGGCGCGGTCGTCTACCTCGCCCGCGTCGACGGCCACAGCGCGGTGATCTCCTCCGCGCTCGCCGCCGCATCCGGCGCCCCCCACCACCCCGGCTGGCACCCCGACGGCACCGTCACCGGCCACGCCCACCACCTCGCCCGCCGGACCGCCGACGCCACCCTGACCCCCACCGGGCGCCGCGACGCCTGGAACACCACCCGCACCCGCGCCGCCGCCCTCGGCATCGTCGCCCTGCACGAGATGGCCGGACCCGACATCTCCTCCGCCGACGACCTCGCCGGCCTGCTCGCCCACGCCCGCGCCGTCCCCGGACCCGACATCGTCGGCTACTGGGCCGGGGACATCGCCACCGCCGTCGAACTCGGCACCGCCTGGGGCGGCGACGCCTTCGTCGACGGCTCCCTCGGCTCCCACACCGCCGCCCTGCACACCCCCTACGCCGACATCCCCCACATCCGCGCCACCACCCACCTCGACGCCGACACCATCCGCGACGCCGTCCTCGACTGCGCCGACGCCGGCCTACAGGCCGGCTTCCACGCCATCGGCGACGCCGCMATCACCACCGTGCTGGACGGCCTCGAAGCCGCCGCCACCACCCTCGGCCACAACCAGATCACCGCCGCCCGCCACCGCCTCGAACACGCCGAAATGACCACCCCCGACCACCTGCCCCGCATCGCCGCCCTCGGCCTCGTCGCCAGCGTCCAACCCGCCTTCGACGCCCGCTGGGGCGGCGAGAACGGCATGTACGCCACCCGCCTGGGCCCCACCCGTGCCGCCGCCATGAACCCCTTCGCCGCCATGAACCGCGCCGGCATCCCCCTGGCGTTCTCCTCCGACGCCCCCGTCACCCCCCTGGACCCCTGGGGCGCCATACGCGCCGCCGTCACCCACCACACCCCCACCGCCCGCCTCTCCGCCCGCGCCGCGTTCACCGCCGCGACCCGAGGCGGCTGGCGCGCCGCCCGCGCCGACACCGACGGCCACGGCACCCTCGCCCCCGGCGCCCCCGCCACCTACGCCGTCTGGGCCGTGCCCGGCGAACTCGTCGCCCAGGTCCCCGACGACCGCATCGCCGCCTGGTCCACCGACCCCCGCGGCGCCGTCGCCGCCCTGCCCGACCTGTCCGCGCCCGCCCCGACCTGCCTACGCACCGTCCTGCGCGGCCGCATCCTGCACGACACCCTCACCTGAACACCGGCCCCGCCCGACCTGCCCACGCACCGTCCTGCGCGGCCGCGTCCCCCTCGGCTTCGAGTCAGCTTCGAGCGTCAGGGCCGCCACACGCCCGCCGACCAGGACCGGCGTGCTCAGCACGACCCGTGTGACCGAAACTGGTCCAGTGACCCCACCGCCCGCCCGCCCGCCCCACCAAGCGGCCGGTGACACGGCCCCCATCCCACCAGCCGTCCCCGAACCGCGCGTGAACGGCGAACCACCCGTGAACGGCGAACCAGGCATGGGCCCGCGGCCAGACCCGGCGGACCCGCAACCCACCCTGAGATCCACCTTGAGATCCACCCTGATCCGCCACACCCGACGCCCACTCGCCGCGCTCCTCGGCGGCGCCCTGCTCTACCTCGCCACCCCACCGGTCGGCTGCTGGCCCCTGGCCCCCGTCGCGGTCACCCTGCTCACCCTCGCCGTCCGCAACCGGCGTCTGCGCGCCTCCTACGGCCTGGGACTGCTGTTCTCCCTCGCCTTCTGCATCCCCCTCCTGCGCTTCGTCTCCTTCGTCGGCGCAGACGGATGGCTCGTGCTCTCCCTCGCCGAAGCCGCCATCCTCGCCCTCGTCGCCCCCGCCACCACCCTCGTCTGGCGGCTACCCGGCGCCTGGCTGTGGACCGCCGCCGTCTGGGTCGCCCAGGAAGCGCTGCGCAGCCGAGCGCCCTTCGGCGGCTTCCCCTGGGGACGACTCGCCTTCACCCAGCCCGACAGCCCCTTCACCGCCCTGGCCGCCCTCGGCGGCGCCCCCGCCGTCACCGCCGCCGTCGCCGCCACCGGCGCCCTGACCGCCCTCACCATCGTCAGGATCACCACCCCCGCCCGCGGCACACCCACCCCCCGCACCCTCCCAACAGCCGCCACGGCCCGCCGCCTCGCCGCCCCCATCCTCGGCACTGCCGCCCTCACCCTCACCGGCCTGCTCGTACCCCTGCCCACCGCCCCCGAGCACGGCACCCTCACCGTCGCCGCCATCCAGGGAAACGTCCCCGCCGACGGCGGCTACCGCGCCCTCGGCCGCGCCTTCCAGGTCACCGCCAACCACGTCACCGTCACCAGGCACCTCGCCACCGACGTCACCACCGGAACACACCCACAACCCGACCTCGTCCTGTGGCCGGAGAACTCCTCCGACCTCGACCCCCTCACCAACCCCGCCGTCGCCACCGCCCTGCGCGCCGCCGCCCGCACCGCCGGCGCCCCCCTCCTCGTCGGCGCCGTCCTGGGCGGCCCCGGACCAGGCCACCTCCGCAACGCCGGCATGATCTGGACCGCTGACGGCTTCACCGGCCAGATGTACGTCAAACGCCACCCCGTCCCCTTCGCCGAATACCTCCCCGGCCGCGCCCTACTCGAAAAACTCATCCACCGCTTCGCCGACGAGATGCCCAGCGACTTCCTCGCCGGCACCACCCCCGGCGCGCTCCACGCCGCCGGCACCACCATCGGAGACATCATCTGCTTCGAAGTCGCCTACGACGGCCTCGTCCGCGACACCGTCAACCACGGCGCCGATATCCTCGTCATCCAGACAAACAACGCATMCTTCGGTCGCAAAGGTGAAAGCCAACAGCAACTCGCCATGTCACGTCTGCGCGCAGTCGAACACGGCCGGGCCACCGTCCAGGTCTCCACCAGCGGTGAAAGCGCCCTCATCACTCCCGACGGCACCCTGCTCGCCAAAACCGGCCTCTACGAAGCAGGCATCCTCACCGCCGCGCTACCCCGACGCACCACCCGCACCCYCGCCGACCAGGCCGGGATCCTCCCGGAGGCGGTTCTCATCGCCCTCGGCCTGACCGCCATGATGGCAGGGGTGATCCACGCCCGGCGAACCCGTCCCACGGCCCGGACCGTGACACCGCCAACACCGACATGACCGCCAACACCGACATGACCGCCACCCCGTAGCCGGCACACCACCAAACCCCATGACCCCGCGAAACGACACCGACAGCGCCACCCACCGTGACGCCACCCGGGCAGACACYACCGCGGACATGGTCCCTGACCAGGAGAGGAAGCGCGTGGATCCCAACCGCGTTGTCGTCTGCGTCCCGACCTACAACGAACGGGACAACCTACCKGACACCGCCCGCCGCCTGCGGACGGCCAACCCGACGGTCGACCTGCTCGTCATCGACGACGCCAGCCCCGACGGCACCGGGAAGATCGCCGACGAACTCGCCGCCTCCGACGACCACATCCACGTCCTGCACCGCGAAGGCAAATCCGGCCTCGGCACCGCCTACGTCGCCGGGTTCTCCTGGGCACTACACCACGGCTACACCGTCATCGTCGAAATGGACGCCGACGGCTCCCACCAACCCGAGCAGCTACCCCGCCTGCTCGCCGCCCTCGACCAYGCCGACCTCGTCATCGGATCCCGCTGGATACCCGGGGGAGAGGTCCGCAACTGGCCGCGGCGCCGCTTCCTGCTCTCCCGCGGCGCCAACCTCTACGTCCGCGCCGCCCTCGGCATACCCCTACGCGACGCCACCGCCGGCTTCCGCGCCTACCGCGCCGACGTCCTCCGCGACCGCGACCTGCACCGCGTCACCTCCCAGGGCTACTGCTTCCAGGTCGACCTCGCCTGGCAGGCCTGGCGCCGCGGCTTCCGCGTCCGCGAAGTCCCCATCACCTTCGTCGAACGCGAACGCGGCACCTCCAAGATGAGCAACRCCGTCGTCGCCGAAGCCCTCTGGCGCGTCGCCTGGTGGGCCGCCACCACCCGACGCCACCGCCCCACCCCGAAGACAACCACCGACACCACACCCCACGAGCCCCTCCACACCCCCCAGGACCGCAACGTCACCCAGGACCGCAACGTCACCCAGGACCGCAACGTCACCTCCGGCCACGCCTGAATCCGACGCCCACCGGCCGAACCGGCCCCCCACCACCGCCCAACACCCGACCGCCCAACACCCGACCGCCCAACACCCGACCGCCCAACACCCGACCCGAGGCCGCACGCAACCAGTCGGCACAACACGATGCGACACCCGGCCGGACCCGACGCGGCCACCACGGCCGCCCGGGCACGGCTCAACCCGCCCCGTGCCCGGCAGCCCACCCCACGAACACGACACAACGAACCGACCGCGGACACGGCGAAAGGTCGGACACGGCAACCACCCMGCGCCCGACCCCTACCGCACAACCACCCAAACGATCAGGCCGATCAGGCTGAACGCCTGTCCGTACCGGCACCCCGCAGAACGGCCAACCGCTCCGCCAGGACCTCTTCAAGGTCATCCGTCGTCCGACGCTCCATCAGCATGTCCCAGTGCGTACGCGGCGGCTTCGYCTTCTTCGGCTCAGGCCGCTCACCATCGACGATGACCGACGCCCCACCACAAACCCTGCACTCCCACACCGACGGCACCTCGGCCTCAGCCGCGAAGGGCATGGTGAACTGGTGGCCGTTCGGACAGTCGTAGGACGCGGACTGCCGTGGGGCAAGCTCGGTGCTGCGGTCAGTCTCGTAGGACACAGCACCGAGACGGCTYCCCCGCAGGATGCGCTCGCCCATATAACTCCTCCGAGCGTCGAGACGTGTGCAACTACCCCTCGATAACGTTCCAGCCAGCCCAGGCGTTCCCACCGACGAAGGACCACCAACACAACCATGAACACCCAACGCTCCMACTCCACCACAAAATACCGCACCGCCCACTCCCGAACCCTGCACACCACCACCCTCGGCATCACCCGCGCCACCATCGGCATCCTCGCCCTCAGCCGCCCCGTCGACATCATCCGCCTCACCGGCGTCGACCGCGTCACAGCCGGCAGACTCGCCTGGCTCGCCCGACTCGCCGGCATCCGCGACCTCGCCCTCGGCACCGGCCTCCTCCACGCCCTGATCACCCGCCGCGACACCACCACCTGGCTGTGGACCGGAATGATCGCCGACGCCGCGGACGTTGCCGTCCTTGCAACCGCCACCACCCGCGGCGAACTCCCACCCATGATCGGCACCGCCATGACCACCGCCGCCCTCGGCGGCGTCACCGCCGCCGTCCCCCTCGCCCTGCCCCGACACCACCCGAACACCGACCCACCACCGACCATCGACACCGGGGGAGAGCACCACCACCCCGCCCCACCCACTCCCACCCGCAGAAAGGCAGCCACGACACCATGACCGACCCCCACGACACCACCGGACCCGACAAAATCGTCAAGACCGACGAGCAGTGGCGCGCCGAACTCGACCCCGAGCGCTACGCCATCCTCCGCCGCGCCGCCACCGAACCCCCCTTCACCGGCGCCTACACCTACAGCAAAGAAAACGGCACCTACCGCTGCGGCGGCTGCGGCGCCGCCCTGTTCACCTCCGACACCAAATACGACTCCGGCTCCGGCTGGCCCAGCTTCACCCAACCTGCCGTCGCCGACGCCCTCGAACTCGTCGAAGACCACTCCCACGGCATGATCCGCACCGAAGTCCGCTGCGCCCGCTGCGGCGGACACCTCGGCCATGTCTTCGACGACGGACCCGGCCCCACCGGCCAGCGCTACTGCATGAACAGCCTCGCCCTCGACCTCGACCCCCACTGAAGCCGCCTCCAGGTAAACCGTTTCCCCCGCAGCCCGGGCTGCCAGGCACAGGGAAGCAGGGCCCACACCTCGGCGGGTTCACGCCGGGCCCTCCCCCACCCACCAAAAACGCCGATAATGAGCATTATGTCAAGTAGAGCTGGTCGCAGGGCCTCCCCTCCTCGGCCCCGGGCCGCTCAGCCGCAGTTGATTCACCGGCCCGGCTGAACGTGACACACCTCGACCGGTGGCGTCCCCGGCCAGCGATGTCCCCCATCCGGATGCCGCCGGTCAAACCCGGCCGTCACCGGCCATACGAGGCTTCCATGCCTACCAATGATCAACTTGGCTTGATCTGCCTTTACTCCCCCGGTGCTGGTTGGTGTTTTTGTTTTTGATCATGGCATGTGAGATGTCGTCAACACTGTTGATTATCTTGAAGTGAATGTGGGGGACCTGGGCACGGTCCGCGGTCCCCCAGCGGACCGTCACCGCCCATGCCTTGAACAGCTCGGCAGCCGCGCCCTGGATGACGGCGTTACGGGCGAACCTGCCCCGGGCCGCCTCCGGGACGGCGACGTTCGCCGCCGCGTCGGGATCGTCGGGCGGGTCGGCAGCGGATGCTGCGGCGACCTGGCGCTCCGAGCTACGAGCTGCTGATCGACGAGGCCGCGGTCCGGCGACCGTCCGCGCCGCCGCCGGTGATGCGCGAGCAGCTCGCGCATCTGGCGGCTCGGGCCGACGAGGAGAACGTCACGGTGCGGGTGCTGCCGATCGAGGCGGTGGTCCGCGACTACCAGACGTTGCCGGGAGCGCTGTCGCTCTACACCTATCCCGATCCGGGCGACCCGGTGGTGGCGGCGATCGAGTCCATCACCACCGACGTCATCGTGACGGATTCCGCGCAGGTCGCACGGTACGCCGAGCGGTACGACCTGCTGGCCGAGGTGGCGCTGTCCCCCGGCGACAGCGTCGAGTTCATCAGCCAGGCCGCGACGAAGCTGCCTKACCGTTAGGAAGCGACCACCATGAACAGTGCCGTGAGCACCCCCGCCTTCGCCTCCCTCGTCACCGCCTGGCGCAAGTCCAGCCGCAGCGAGCCGACCGCCAACTGTGTTCAGGTGGCCGCGGCCGGGGCTGGCGCGGCCCGCCGGATAGGCGTCCGCGACTCCAAATTCCCGTCAGGCCCTGATTTGTGGTTCACCCCGGCCGTCTGGGCGGCCTTCGTCGACCAGACCAGGCGGCAGCCCGGCGCGCAGATCCGGGACGGCGGCGTCATCACCGGGCACATTCCGGCCGAGCAGGTCCCAGCGGACTTCCACAGGGACGACAAGGTCTTCGAGCCGGGACGGCCGGCGATCACGATGCGCGGTACCGCCGGTTTGGATGGCCCGGTCCTCTACTTCACCGAGGTCGAGTGGGAGGCCTTCGTCGCCGGCGTGACGGCCGGCGAGTTCGACGACCTGCCCGGCGGCCTGGCGGAGGAGCCAGGGCGCCCCAGCCGGTAGCGTCACCGACGTCCCAGCCGTCAGGGGCCGCAGCCATTCAGAGGGCTGCGGCCCCTGACGCGTTCTCGCGTCCTTTCGCCCCGCCGCGCGGCGCCGAAACCCGTTGGGGCTTGTCACATTCGGTCCGAACTCGGATACTGCCCTCACGATGTGCGTTGCTGCACTGTGCAGAGCTGTGCGCAGTGATACGCACTGGCAGTCCGGGGAGGCCTGGCGTAAGCGGGCGTCACCGTCGTGGCAGAGGCCGCGTTCCAGGACCGGCTCTGGACCCCCATCTGGAACCGCTCACCGCCCACGCCGACGTGCKAATCATCCGCTGCACCGTCGACGCCGCCGTCGCCCACCAGCGGATCACCACCCGCGCCGGGCTCGATCCCCACCGCACTGCCCACGGCGACCGCGACCTCCTCGACGACATCGCCGCCGGCCGCCACTCTCTGGATGGCTTCGTCGACATCAGCCTGGACCTCCCGCGGCTCCCCGTCGACACCAGCGACGGCTACCGCCCCGGTCTCGACACCATCGCGGCGTTCCTCACCGAGTCCGTCCCGTGAGCGCTGAGCCGTCGGACGGGTCTGGCAGGCCGTGTCGACTCAGYCCGCGGCAGCTGCCGTCTCGGTGGCGCGCAGGTAGCTGTACACCGTCTCGCGGCTGACGCCGAACTCGCGGGCCAGATCGGACTTCTGCTCGCCGGCGGCGGCGCGCGCGACCAGATCCCGGGCCTGGCCCGGGGTCAGGGCGGGCTTGCGGCCGGTGTAGGCGCCGCGCTGCTTCGCGGCGGCGATGCCCTCGCGCCGGCGTTCGAGGATCAGTGCGCGCTCGAACTCGGCGAACGCGCCCATGACGGACAGCAGCAGGGTCGCCATCGGCGAGTCCTCGCCGATGAAGGTCAGGCCCTCCTTGACGAACTCGACCCGCACGCCCTTGGCCGTGAGGGTCCGCACGATGCGGCGCAGATCGTCAAGGTTGCGGGCGAGGCGGTCCATCGAGTGCACGAGCACGGTGTCGCCCTCGCGGACAAACGCGAGCATCTCGTCGAGCTTCGGCCGATCGGCATCCTTCCCGGACGCCTTGTCCGTGAACAGC
>NZ_MOMD01000038.1:0-25309 GCF_001983015.1 Frankia sp. CcI156 | reverse complement strand
GCGGACAAACGCGAGCATCTCGTCGAGCTTCGGCCGATCGGCATCCTTCCCGGACGCCTTGTCCGTGAACAGCCGCTCGGCCTCGACCCCGTCTAGGCGAGCGGCACGCGCGTCGCGGACCGCGCCGACCACCAGACCCAGCGGGGTGCCAGCAACGCCTCGATCCCGGCGAGCACCCGCGCGGCCTGGCCGGCCCCGGCCAGGGGAACCGCGAGCCGCACCACGCCCGGCGCCACCGCACCGCCCGCCCCACGCGGGCCGTCCCTACCCTTCAGACCCTCCGGGCTGTCCGCACCCTCCCGACCGTCCGTGTCCTCCCGACCGGTGCCACCGCTCACCGTGGGCGCGGACGCGGCCCGGGGCCGGTAGGCCACCCCGAGGCCGGCTCCGCCCAGYGGGACCAGGGCGAGCAGATCCCGGCGGACGAACCCGTCGGCCCGCAGCCGGGCGAGCAGGCCCGACTCCGGGTAGGACGGGGATGCCGACGTCACTGGTCGATTCTCACCGGCGGGTCCGACAGTTCGCGCCCCTCCGGGACGGTGCTCACGGCTGTCGGGCCAGTACTCACGGTCGCGGTGCCAGGGTCCACGGCACCCCCGGCGGCCAGTGGCAGCCCGGTGACGCGACGCGCCCGAAGAGCTAGAAAGCCGAAATGCCCACGTTGGAAACGTTGAGCGGCAAGAATCCGACGACGGGAGATCGGAACCTTCGCGGGAAGAGGCGGTTTCATGGCAGGACGGGACAGCGAGTACGAACGCCCCATCCTGCTCAGCTGCGGCGGCTGCGACGTGCGCTGGACGGCGCTGACCGCGGCGCACTGCCCGTCCTGCCACGAGACCTTCGCCGGCACCACCACCGGCTTCGACGCGCATCGGGTGAAGGGGGCCTGTCTTTCCCCGGAACGG
Source organism: Frankia sp. CcI156 (assembly GCF_001983015.1). Classification (NCBI taxonomy): domain Bacteria; kingdom Bacillati; phylum Actinomycetota; class Actinomycetes; order Frankiales; family Frankiaceae; genus Frankia; species Frankia sp. CcI156. The sequence goes on along the minus strand of NZ_MOMD01000038.1, from coordinate 24,404 downwards.
GCCGGGTTACGCCGCGACCGCGGATACTGGCTCAGCGGAGACGAACAGCCGCCCGGCCGCATCCTGCGGGTCTCCGACCGGCAAGGCGGTTCGGCCGGCCCCGCGGGCGCCCGCGGTGGCGCCGGAGGCGGGGCCCGAGGTGGCGCCGGCACGGTACGGATGGCCGGCTGACCGAGCCCTCCCCCTTGTGTTCCCCGGCTGCGGTCCCGCAGCACCCGGACGCCGTCGCAGACCGCTCTCCCCCGTCCAGGGACGCTTCCGTTGGGGTAAAGGGGCCCGGCAGTGAAGATTCGACCGAGATGGCACGCTTAAAGCCCATGCCGGTTTTTTCCGGCCAAGCTATGACGTTCGACGTCGTTTCTCAACGCCCCGCGCCGGCGTCCACTCGGCGGGCGGCGATCCGTTTGGCGGTGGGCCACCGCACGTCGTGCGCCCAGCCGAGCTTCTCGAACAGGCGGATGAGTGCGGCGCTGGGATCGATCTGGCCGGGCAGGACGCCGTGGCGGGCGCTGGTGGGGTCGGCGTGGTGCAGGTTGTGCCACGACTCCCCCAGCGAGGGTATGGCCAGCCACCACACGTTGCTGGAGCGGTCCCGGGCCGCGAACGGTCGGGTGCCGATCGTGTGGCAGATCGAGTTGATGGAGAAGGTGACGTGGTGCAGCAGCGCGATACGGACCAGCGCTCCCCAGAACAACGCGGTCGCGGCCCCGGCCCAGGACATGCTCCACAGGCCGCCGACCAGCGGCGGCAGCAGCACCGAGGCGGCGACGAGCCAGGGGAAGCGGGCCGAGATCGCCGCGATGTCCCGATCGGCGAGCAGATCCGGGCAGAACGTCTCCGGCGCGGTCCGTTCCGGGTGGAAAAGCCATCCGACATGGGCGTGCAGGAACCCTTTCGCCAGGCCCMTGCCATGATGACCGAAACGCCACGGTGAATGCGGATCAGCTGCCTGGTCGGAGTATTTGTGATGCCGCCGGTGGGCCGCGACCCAGTCGGTCACCCCCATTTCGATGGCGAGGCTCCCGGCGACGGCGAGGATTATCCGCAGCGGCCGACCGGTCCGGAAGGAACCATGCGTGAACAGCCGGTGGTAGCCCACGGTGACACCGAATCCGGTGATCAGGTACATGACGGCACCGATGACCAGGTCGTGCCAGCCCAGCCCCCACCCCCAGGCCAGCGGGACCGCGGCGAGCAGGGCAAGCAGGGGCACGACGATGAAGAACGCGAGCAGAACCTGCTCGCCGAGGGTCTTCGACTGGTCCGCCACGTCGGGACGGGTCGACCGCCTCGGCCCGGTGGCCCTGGCCGGGAGCGGCGGCCCCGACGGCAGGGTCGGGTCGGGGCGGGACCGGCCCGGCGGACACCCGTCGTAGTCACCGGGCCGGGATGCTGCGACGCGCGCCGCGGCAGAACCGAGGGTGCCCGATCCGAGGGTGCCCGATCCGAGGGTGGTCGTGGGGATGGATTTGGCCGTACCGGACGTGGTAGCCGTACCGGACGTGGTGACGGTAGATTTTATGATAACGGAATCGGTGCTGCCGGATACAGCGGCAGAGGCGGCGATGGCCGACTGCAGTTCGGATTCACGGGACACGTGTTTCCCTCCGTGTCTGGGGGATTGTCAGTGCTACCTGTGGTCGGTTTTCCGGATCGGGGCGTTGGTGCTACCCGCCAGAACCGGGTTGGGTGTACCCCCGCATCGAGGCGCGGAAAGCGGACTTCACGAACACCGTCCGTCCCGGGTAGCAGAGCGTCACGGGCCGCCCACCCGAGAGCCGTGGGCGGCGTTCGTCAGGCACGATCGAACGACCATGACACTCACCGACCACCTTCCCCCGACTTCCGGCACCGGCCATGACGGCGAACGGGCCGCCCACCCGAAGGACCCCCACCCGAAGGACCCCGACTCGAAGAACCCGGACCTGACCGGCCCCGACGACGGGCCCGGCGGCGGGCCCGATCCCGACGCACTCTATGACGCGTTCACCAGGTGGGTCGCAGAGCAGGGGCTGGAGCTGTACCCGGCGCAGTCCGAGGCGCTGATCGAGATCGTCTCGGGGTCGAACGTGATCCTGGCGACGCCGACCGGGTCGGGCAAGAGCCTGGTCGCGGCGGGGGCGCACTTCGCGGCGCTGGCGGCGCGGCGGCGTACCTTCTACACCGCGCCGATCAAGGCGCTGGTGTCGGAGAAGTTCTTCGCGTTGTGCGCGATGTTCGGCGCGGCGCAGGTCGGGATGATGACCGGGGACGCCAGCGTGAACGACACGGCGCCGATCATCTGCTGCACGGCGGAGGTACTGGCGAACATCGCGCTGCGCGACGGGGTCGCCGCCGACGTCGGTCAGGTCGTCATGGACGAGTTCCACTACTACGCCGACCCCGACCGCGGCTGGGCCTGGCAGGTGCCGCTGCTGGAACTGCCGCACACCCAGTTCATCCTGATGTCGGCGACGCTCGGTGACGTGTCGCTGTTCGAGGCGGACCTGACGCGGYGCACCGGGCGCGAGACCACGGTGGTGCGCTCCGCGCAGCGTCCGGTGCCGCTGTTCTACCGGTTCGTCACCACGCCGATGCACGAGACGATCGGTGAGCTGCTGGAGACCCACCAGGCTCCCGTCTACGTCGTGCACTTCACCCAGGCGCAGGCGTTGGAACGGGCGCAGGCGCTGATGAGCGTGAACGTGTCGACCCGGGCGGAGAAGGACGCGATCGCGAGGACGATCGGGAACTTCCGGTTCACCGCCGGGTTCGGCAAGGTGCTGTCCCGGCTGGTCCGCCACGGCATCGGGGTGCATCACGCCGGAATGYTGCCGAAGTACCGCCGGCTGGTGGAGCAGCTCGCCCAGGCGGGGCTACTGAAAGTCATCTGCGGCACGGACACCCTGGGGGTGGGGATCAATGTGCCGATCCGCACGGTGGTGTTCACCTCCCTGTCGAAGTACGACGGGAGCAGGGTGCGGCTGCTGTCGGCACGGGAGTTCCATCAGATCGCCGGGCGGGCCGGGCGGGCCGGCTACGACCCGGTCGGCAACGTCGTCGTGCAGGCCCCCGAGCATGTGATCGAAAACGAACGCGCGTTGGCGAAGGCCGGGGACGATCCGAAGAAGCGGCGCAAGGTGGTCCGCAAGAAGCCCCCCGAGGGCAGCGTCGGGTACGGCCTGGCGACGTTCGAACGGCTCATCGCGGCCGAACCCGAGCCGTTGACCTCCCAGTTCACCGTGAACCACGCGATGCTGCTCAACGTGATCAACCGGCCGGGGGACGCGTTCGCGTCGATGCGCCACCTGCTCACCGACAACCATTCGGATCGCGCCACTCAGCGCCGGCTGATCCACCGGGCGATCGCGATCTACCGGGCGCTGCTGGCGGCCGGGGTGGTGGAGCGCCWCGACACCCCCGACGAGCTTGGCCGCGGCGTGCGGGTGACGGTGGACCTGCAGCTCGACTTCGCGCTCAATCAGCCGCTGTCCCCGTTCGCGCTGGCCGCGCTGGAGCTGCTCGACCCGGCCTCCCCCTCCTATGCGCTGGATGTGCTTTCGGTGCTGGAGGCGACCCTGGACAATCCCCGGCAGGTGCTGCACGCCCAGCTGTCGAAGGCGAAGGGGGAGGCGGTCGCGGCGATGAAGGCCGAGGGCGTCGACTACGACCGGCGGATGGAGCTGCTGGAGGAGGTCAGCTATCCCCAGCCGCTGGCGGAGCTGCTGGGCGCGGCGTTCGGCCTGTACCGGCGGGGGCATCCCTGGGTCGACGACTACGAGCTGGCGCCGAAGTCGGTGGCGCGGGAGCTCTACGAGCGGGCGATGACGTTCGCCGAGTACGTGGCGTTCTACGGGCTGGCCCGCTCCGAGGGGCTGCTGCTGCGCTACCTGGCCGACGCCTACAAGGCGCTGCGCCAGACGGTGCCCGAGGACGCCCGCACCGAGGAGGTCGTCGACCTGACCGAGTGGCTGGGGGAACTGGTCCGCCAGACCGACTCCAGCCTCCTCGACGAGTGGGAGCGGCTGAGCAACCCGGCCGGGGACGGCGCGGGCGCCACGGCGGGYACCACGGCGAGCGGTGGTGGCGTCGACGAGCGGCCACCGGCGGTCACGGGCAACATCCGGGCATTTCGGGTGTTGGTGCGCAACGCGCTGTTCCGCCGGGTCGAGCTTGCCGCGCTGCGCCGCTACGACACGCTCGGCGAGCTCGACGGCGGGTATGACGGCGGGTTCGACGCCGACGGGTGGCGGGCGGCGTTGGAGCCGTACTTCGCCGAGCATGGCGAGATCGGCACCGGTCCGGACGCGCGGGGGCCGGGTCTGCTCATCCTCGACGAGAAGCCGGGGACGCCGGGGACGTGGACGGCGCGACAGATCTTCGACGACCCGGCCGGGGACCATGACTGGGGCTTCAGCGCGGAGATCGACCTGACCGCCTCGGACGAGGCGGGGGTCGCGGTGGTCCGGGTCACCGCCGTCGACCGATTCTGACGCCCGTAAAGGAACACGAAATCCGCCCCCACTAGGGTATTTGGTAAGGATCGTCCAATTACCAAGGGGCTGATTGCGGTGACGAGCGCGGACCGACACGACCCAGAGGTCGGGCAGTGGTGGAAGAGCCTTGCGGAGGAACGCAGCCCGGTCGACCTCAGGACCGACCAGCCGCACGCGGCCCGGATGTACGACTACTTCCTGGGTGGCAAGGACAACTTCCCCGTTGATCGGGAGGCGGCCGAGCAGGCACGGGCCGCCTTCCCGGGCGCCAGCATCGCCGCGGTGGAGAACCGGGCGTTCCTGCGCCGGGCGACCCGGTTCCTGGCCACCGAGGTCGGGATCCGCCAGTTCCTCGACATCGGCACCGGCATCCCCACGTCCCCGAACCTGCACGAGATCGCCCAGGGCATCGCCCCCGACGCCCGGATCGTCTACACCGACAACGACCCGATCGTGCTCGCCCACGCCCGGGCCCTGCTCRCCAGCACTCCCGAGGGCCGCACCGCCTACCTCGACGCGGATCTGCGCGACCCGGAGCGCATTCTGGCCGCCCCGGAACTGCGCGACACCCTCGACCTGACTCAGCCGGTCGCCCTGTCCATGATCGCGATCTTCCATTTCATCCCCGACGCGGATGACCCCTACGGCATCCTCGGCCGGCTGCTGGCGGCCCTGCCGTCGGGCAGTTATCTGGCGCTCACCCACGCCACCGCCGACGTCAACCCCGGCATGGAGCAGCTCTTCATCACGTACCGCTCCCGGGGCATCCCCGGGCAGCAGCGCACCCGGGCCGAAGTGGAACGGTTCTTCGCCGACCTGGAGCTCATCGATCCCGGGGTGGAGATGGTCCATCGGTGGCGGCCGGAGGAGCCCGCCGCCGAGGGCGAGGGGCCGACCGATGCCGAGGTCAGTGTCTACGGCGGCGTCGCCCGCCTCGGGTAGCCATCTCGGGTAACCGCCGGCTCTCACCGGTTGTGCGGCCGCCAGCCGCTGCGGGCCCCGGGCCGGGGGCGGTGCGCTCACGCGGGCGGGTTCACCCGGGTGCGCCGGACGGCTCGAACGGGCCCGCAACGGGCCCGCCCGCACCCGCGCACCCTCCCGGCACCATGCCGAACCGGTCCGGGCGACGACCATGGACGGTATCGTCGGCACCGTGAGTATCGTCGGCACCGTGAGCACCGTACGGGTCTTCCTCCTGGACGATCATGAGATCGTCCGGCGTGGCATCCGCGAGATGCTCTCCGAGAACGGTGACATCGAGGTTGTCGGAGAGGCGTCCACCGCGGCGGAGGCACTGCGCCGGATCCCGGCGACGAGGCCGGACGTGGCCGTGCTCGACGCCCGCCTCGAGGACGGCAACGGTATCGACGTCTGCCGGGATCTGCGCTCGGCGCACCCCGAGATCGGCTGCCTGATCCTCACCTCCTACGACGACGATGACGCCCTGTTCGCCGCCATCATGGCCGGGGCCGCCGGCTACCTGCTCAAGCAGATCAGGGGCACGGACCTGGTCGGCGCCATCCGGACAATCGCCGCGGGCCGTTCCCTGCTCGACCCGGCCGTCACCCAGCGGGTCCTCACCCGGTTGCGGGAGGGCCCGGCCGAGGACCGCAAGCTTGCCACCCTCGKCGAGCGGGAACGCCAGATCCTCGTCCTCATCGCGGAGGGGCTGACCAACCGGCAGATCRCCGGGCGGATCCACCTGTCCGAGAAGACGGTGAAGAACTACGTCTCGGCCATCCTGGAGAAGCTGGAGCTGTCCAGCCGCACCCAGGCCGCCGTGTACGCCACCCGCATCGAGAAGTGACGGCGCCCGGAGACGCGACGGCACCGCGCGGGGATGGTCGCGCCGGACCCGCCGAGCGACGTCAGTCGAGGTGGGCGAGGACCGTCTGCAGGGCCTCGGCGACCGGGACGGCGGTGCGTACCACCGTCGCCGACGGCCAGGGGTCGGCACGGGCCGCCATCGCCCGGTGGATGGCCATCGTCGCCTCCGACGGGTCGGTGCCCGCGGCGGCGCGGCGCCCGATCCGGGCGGCCGCCACCTCCGGTGCCGTCACGCAGTGCAGCTCCACCAGGTCGGCGCAGACGCTTGCGGCGAGCTCKGCGGCGGCCCGGCGGTGACGCGCGCTCGACCAGGATGCGTCCAGCACCACCCGTTCCCCGCGGGCGAGAGCCGCCTCGGCGCGGCGCAGCATCTCGGCGTACGTCGCGTCGGTGATCTCGGGGGCGTAGCGCCCGGTGCCGAACCGCGGGTCGGAGGTCGCGGGGTCGCCGTCCGCGGGGTCGGAGGTCGCGGGGTCGGAGGTCGCGGCCGCGCCGGTACCGGCGTCGCGGCGGGCCCCGGTTCTCGTGGCGGTGCCGCTGGCGTTGCGCAGGGCACTGGCATACCCGCCGGCGGTGGTGTCCGCGGCCGGCCCGCCCTCACGCAGGGGCATCCCGGTCAGCTCCTGGCGGATCACGTCGGAGCGCAGCAGCACCCAGCCGTCACCGACCCCGGCCAGCCGGCCGGCCAGGGTCGTCTTGCCCGTCCCGGGCAGCCCGCCGACCACGACGAGCTGGACCCGGCCAGCCCGCAGATGACGGTGGGCGACGGCCAGCAGCCGGCGGGCCTCCTCGGCCGCGTCGGGATCACCCTGCCCGCCCCGGATACAGGTCACCTTCGCCCGGACGAACGCCCGGTAGGCGACGTAGAGATGCTGCAACGACCGCGGGTGCACCTCGCCGCTGAACTCCCGGTAGGCGTCGAGGAACTCGGCGGCCTCCTCCGGCGCGCCGAGGCGTTCCAGATCCATCGCCAGGAACGCGACGTCGCCGAGGACGTCACCGAAGCGCAGCCGCGGGTCGAACTCGATGCAGTCGAGGATACGGGGTCCGTCGCCGAGGCAGTAGATGTCGTCGGCGAGCAGGTCGCCGTGCCCGTCGCGGATCCACCCGGCGCGCACCCGATCGCCGAGCAGGGTCTCCCGGCCGGCCAGGTAGCGCAGCGCCAGTTCGCCGATCTCGTCGACCACCGCCGCGTCCAGTAGGGTGCCGCGGTAGGGGGAGATGCCTTCCAGGCCCTCCCGCCACAGCCCCTCCAGGGTCGCCCGCTGCCCCGCCACCGCGATCTCCGGTGAGGTCTCGCACCGCTGGTGGAACACCGCCAGCGCCCGGGCGACCGTGCGCAGTGCCGGGCCGACCCGGCTGCGCCGGCGCACGAGGGTGGACAGCCGCCGGCTCGCCGGCATCCGCCGCATCACGACCAGGTGGTCGATCACCTCACCGGTGTCGTCGAGGAGATCGGCGACACCCAGGTAGACGTCGGGGGCCAGCCGGCGGTTGAGCGCGACCTCCGACCGGCAGACCGACTCCCGGGTGCGGCGGTCGGTGAAGTCGAGGAAGCCCAGGTTCACCGGCTTCTTGCGCTTGTACACGCGATCGGCGGCCAGGTGCAGCGTGGCGCTGTGCGTCTCGTAGGTCTCGAACGTCTCCAGCTCGGACAGGTACAGGGCGCGCAGCCGGGGCTGGGCCGGGGTTGAGGCGGGGGACGGCGGGTTCGTCGGGGACAACATCCMTCCGGCCGCGTGATGGTCGTCCGCCCCGGTGGAGGGCGTCGCATCCCGCACGTACTGGATGGTCATGGCCCCTCCAGGGGGTCGCGTGGCAGGTCTGGCGGGTCGGGACACGGCGGTCGACGCTCGTCGCACCGSGTCGGACGGTCGGACGGTCGGACGGTCGGACGGGTGACGCCGGCGGTGTGGACAGATGAACGCCGACGTCCGATGGCTCCGAACATCATCGTCGCCGCCGGCGAGCATCCTCGCGACCGCCAGAGGTTGCCTACCCGGGGGCCCTTCGGACCATTCGTGGTGGACGTCCGACCCGACCCGGGCCGCACCCGCCAGCGGGTCACCGGCCCGGTCTAGCCGGCCTGCTCGGAAACCCTGGTCACCGCACCCCCGCCCGGTACCGGCCCGGTCTAGCCGGCCAGCTCGGGAACCCCGGTCACCGCGGCCAGCTCGGCCAGCGTGTCCGCGACGCTGCGGTGATGGATCGCCGTCCAGCCGCGCCGGCGCGCTGCCTCACAGTTCGCGGCGGCGTCGTCGATGAGGACGCAGCCCGGGCCGGGCTGGCCGAACGTGCGTTCGGCGAGGTCGTAGATGGCCGGGTCGGGCTTGCCGATCCCGATCTCATGGGAGTTGATGATTGACTCGAAGACCGACCAGTCGGGCAGCAGCGCGCGGCGCAGCGGCTCCCACTCGGCCACGCTGTTGGTCAGCAGTCCCACCCGCAGGCCGGCGGCGCGGGCGCGCAGCAGCCCGTCGACCATCACCGACTCCAGGGTACGACCGGCATACCAATGGTCCCCGAACCGGGACAGGTCAATGCGCGGCGGGTGGGCTGGCCCGAGGGCGTCCGTGACGAGGATCCCCCAGTCGTGCTGGCTGACCACGCCCCGTTCGAGGGGGCCCAACGTGCGCAGGCCCCACGTCGCCGCCACCTGGTCGAACGCCCGGCGCAGCTCGTGGGCGGGTACGCCCACGGCGGCGACCAGGTCGCGGAACGCCACAGCGATCGACGACGTCAGCACTCCGCCGAAATCGCACCAGATCGCCCACGGCACCACGCCGGCGGCCCGGGGCGCGGCCTCCCCCACGGGCGCGGTCTCCCCCACGGGGGCGGGACGTCCCGCGGGCAGCGGTTCGGTCATGTCGGCTCGTCGGCGAGGTCGTCGGCGTCGTCATCGATCTCGTCGACGCGCTGCCCACTGACCGGGTCGAACAGGTGCAGTCGGCGCGCGGGGACCCGGACCCGTAGCGGGGTGCCGACGGCCGGGACGCCGGCCTGGGCCGGGACGGTCACCGCCCACCGGGCCGGGCCGACCTCGTCCGGGCCGGCGTCCCACTCGCCGGTCTCCCCCGCCGCGGCGGCCCCGCTCACGCAGTGGACGACGACCACGTCCCCGGTGAACTCGACCACGTCGACCAGCCCCTCCATGACCAGGCCCGCACCGGCCAGGCCGCCCGCTGCCGCGGCCCGATCGGGCCCGGCCTCGATGACGCCGTCCCCCGGCCGCCAGCCGAGCCAGGCCCGGGGCAGCGTCAGCGGTCCGGCCAGCCGCGCGGACAGCCCCGGTGCCGCGAGCGCCCCACCGCCGTTCGTCACCTCGACCAGGTGCAGGTTCATCGCCGGACTGCCGACGAACGCGGCGACGAAGACGTCGGCCGGCCGGCGGTAGACCTGCTCGGGCGTGCCGGCCTGCGCCACCCGTCCGCCGTTCATGACCACCAGATGGGTGCCCATGGACAGCGCCTCGAGCTGATCGTGGGTGACGAGAACGACGGTGTTGCCCAGCTCACGGTGCAGGCGCACGAGTTCGGCCCGGGCCTGCTGGCGTAGCTGGGCGTCGAGCGCGGAGAGGGGCTCGTCGAGCAGGAGCACACTCGGGCGGCGCACGATCGCGCGGGCGAGGCCGACACGCTGGCGCTCACCACCGGAGAGCTGCCCAGGTCGGCGGTGTCGCAGGTCGGCGAGCCCCAGCAGGACGCAGGCCTCGGTGACCCGGCGGGAGATCTCGCCATGGCTCGGGCCCGCCCCGCCCGCCCCCCGGCGCAGAAGTCCGAGGCGGCCGCGGTTGTGCTTCGCCTCGAGCCGCAGGCTGAAGGCGATGTTCTGCTCGACGGTGAGATGTGGGTAGAGCGCGAAGTCCTGGAAGACCATCGAGACCCCGCGCGCGCCCGGTGGCGTCGCCGTGACGTCCACCCCGTTGATCGTCAACCGGCCTTCGTCGGGGGTCTCCAGCCCGGTGATGACCCGCAGCGCGGTCGACTTCCCGCATCCCGACGGCCCGACGATCACCGTGAAGGACCGGTGCGGCAGATGCAGGTCGGCGACGTCGAGCGCGGGCCGCCCGGTGCCGCCGTACCGGCGCATGATCCCACGGAAGTGCACCCCCCCGCTGGGGGCGGGGAGCTCCGGCGGTGGGGCCTCGCCGAGGATCGGTCGGCTGGTCACGGTGGTGTCGGTCATCCGGTGCTCATCTCAGGCCAGCTTGGAGGAAAGCGTCGGTGATGCGGCGGGAGGCGAAGAGATAGACGATGGTCACCGGGATCGAGGCAAGCATGGCCCCGGCGAGCAACGGGCCGTACTCCGGGCCCTCCTGGGTCTCGAACATCTGCAGGCCCGGCTGGATGGTCGTCGTGTCCCGGTGGGGCGCGACGAGGGTGGGCCAGAGATACTCGTTCCACGTCGTGATGAACACGACGACGGCCACCGCCGCGAGCGCGGGGCGCAGCAGCGGCAGGACGATGTGGCGCAGCGTCTCGGCGTGGCTGGCGCCATCGAGGGTCGCGGCGCCGAGCAGGGTCGGCGGGATGCCGCGGATGTGCTCGCGCAGCAGCAGCACCGCCAGCGAGCAGGTGGCCAGCTGCGRCACGATCAGCCCGGCGAAGGTGTTGCGCCAGCCCAGCCGGGAGACCAGCAGGAACTGTGGGATCATCAGGGCCTGCGGCGGGACGACGAGGGCGATGACCACCAGMGCGGAGACGAGCCGCTGCCCGGCGTGGGAGAAACGGACGAACGACCAGGCGGCGAGTACCCCGGCGACGAGGTGCAGGATGGTCACGCCCGTCGCCATGACGAAGGTGTTCAGCAGCAGTCGGCCGATGGGGAACCCGTCGATGGCGTTGCGGTAGTTGCTCAGGCTGGCCGGGATGGGCAGCGGGTTGGCGCCGTAGATGTCCGCGGGCGGCTTGAACGAGGTGGTCAGCGCCCACAGCATCGGGAAGAGCATCGCGACGACCGCCACGGCGAGTACCACGTGCCGGCCGGCGGCGCGGGTGGCCTGGACATCAGAGCGCGGCACGGCGCCTCCTGGTCAGCGCGGTCAGCGGGGCGGCGAGGGCGGCCGCGAGCCGGGTGGTCGGCCGGTCCCGGCCCGGGGCGCCGAACGTGCCGGCGACGCGGCGGGCCAGCGTCGACAGGCCGAACAGGGCGCACAGGACCACCACGATCGTCAGCGCCGCCGCCGCGCCCGTCCCGGCGTCGAAGTAGGTGAACGCGTAGGTGTACAGGCGGTAGTAGACGTTGTCGGTGGTGTTGTCGGGGCCGCCCTGGGTGAGCACGGCGATGTTGGTGAACGTCCACTGCCCGGCGAACACCGCGCACAGGAACGACAGCAGGATCGTGGTGCCACGCAGTTGGGGGACCACGAGACGGCGGGTGATCTCCCATTCGGTGGCGCCGTCGACGCGGGCGGCGTCGAGGCAGCGCCGGTCGATCGCGGCCAGGGCCGCGCCGTAGAGCAGCATGTTGAGCGCGACGAACCGGGCCGCGGTGACGAGCGAGATGGCGGCGAGGGCGGTCGAGGKATCACCGAGCCAGTCCCGCTCGCCCAGGCCCAGCCCGCCGGTGACGACGTTGACGATCCCGCCGAGCGGGTCGAGGACGAACCGCCAGGACAGCGCGTTCGCGACAGGGGCGAGCATCACCGGCAGGAACAGCAGGGCCCGGTAGATGTCGCTGGTCCGACCGGGCCGCTTCCACAACATGATCGCCAGCGCCATCGGGACGACCGTCGCGAAGGGCAACATCACCAGGACGTAGAGGCCGGTGCGGCTCAGCGCCCGGGGGAACTCTTCGCCCTCGAACAGGCCGCGGAAGTTGGCAAGCCCCACGAAGTCCCGGTCGGGTTTGATCAGGTCCCAGTTCGTCAGGCTCAGGTACGCCTCGAAGAGCAGCGGCCCGTAGACGAAGACCGCCAGCGACACCAGCACCGGCGTCTGGTAGAGCCACGGCACGGCGCGGCGTGCCACCGTGGCCGGGAGGACCCCGCGCGGGCGTGCCGCGCGGGGCCGGGTGCCGATCATCAGGAGGAGAGTGCGCGGATCTTCTCGGCGGCCTTGCTCAGGGTCGCCTGGGGATCGGCCCCGCGCAGGACGATCGGTTCGACGGCCTCGTCCTGCAGCACGACGACGGCCTGGTTGGCCTTCGCCCCGCGGAACGAGGTGTAGGGGGTGACGGTGTCGAGCTGGTCGAGGGCCGGTTCCAGCAGCTTCACGATCGGGGTGCCGGCGAGCTTCGTCGCCACGCTCTGCCGCAGCGGCAGGTAACCGATCTTCGAGGTGATGATCTCGAAGCCCTCGTCGGAGGTGAGGAACTTGATGAACTCCCAGGCGGCGCGCTGCTTGGCCGGGTCCTTGGCCAGCACCGCGAGCCCGGCGCCGGAGTAGGTCGGGCGGGCGGGTTTGGTGCCGAAGGACGGCAGACCCGCGGTGCGCAGCTCGAACTTGCCCGCCGCCGCCTTCTGGGCGCTGGCGAGCAGCGCCGTGCTGGTGACGAACATGCCGAGGTCACCCTTGGTGAACGCGGCCAGGGCCGCTTCGGCCTTGACCCCGGGCTGGGCACCCGAGGCGGTCAGGTCGGCGATCGTGGCCAGCGCCTCGACGGCCGGCTGCTTGTCGAGGGTGACGCCGCCGTTCTTGTCCACCAGCGAGCCGCCGTTGGAGTTGACGACCGACTGGGTCAGGTAGTCCGACTTCCCGCTGTCGACGACGCTGATGTAGACGCCCTGCTTACCGGTCGCCTTGATCTTCAAAGCGGCGGCCTTGACGTCGGCGAGGGTCGTCGGCGGGTGTTGCGGGTCCAGGCCGGCGGCGCGGAACAGGTCGGCGTTGTAGTACATGACCGGGATCGACATCGTGAACGGCATCGCCGCGACGACGCCGTTGGTGGAGACGGCCGACAGGATGCTCTTCGAGATGCCGGCGGTGGCCGACTCCCACTCGCTGCCGGCGACCTTCTGGACCGGGGTGATCGGCAGGGCGTCGACCGCCTCGGCCATCTTGCTCCAGCCGATCTGGGCGACGTCGGGCGGATCACCGGCGGCGGTGTCGGTACGCAGCCGGGTGAGGACGTCCTTCACCGCGACGCCCTGCGGCTTGACCGTGATCTTCGGGTGCGCCTTGGCGAAGGCGTCGAGCAGTGCCTGGGTTCCCGTACCACCGAGACCCGGGGTGCCGTAGTTGTAGGACAGGAAGGTGATGGTCGCCGGGGTGTCACCTTGCGGTGTCGCGGCCGGGGTACCGGAGGCGGTGTCGCCGTCCGAGCCGCAGGCCGCCACGGCGAGCAGGCCGACCGCGGCGGACAACGCCGTGACGACCAGCCGGGCCCGGTGCCGCCGCGGACGGCGGCCCGGGCGTTCCTGTCCTGCGTCCCGTTCTTGTCCTGCGTCCCGTTCATGTCCAGCAGCATCGTCGTGCCGGGAAACGGCTGTCACACCAGTCGCCTTTCACGCGTCGGAGCGATTGCGTCACCCGAGGGGTGATCGCGTCCCGGGAACAGGTCGCAGCCCGGGAACAGGGTGCCCCCCAAGGGGGGCAGGACGTCGGCGGAGGTCATGCGACGTCGAACTTGCGGGCCGGGGCGGCCAGGTGCACCGGCCCGTCGAACACCCGCTCGGCCTCGGCGCGCCGCGCGGCCAGCCACTCGGGGTCGTCGGTGACGAAGTGGGTGAGCACGAGCTGACCCACCCCGGCGAGCCGGGCCGCCTCGGCCGCGTCGAGGGCGCTGAGGTGGCCGTGGTCGCTGTCGTCGGTCAGCTCGAGGGTGGCCTCGGCGAGAAAGAGATCGACGCCGCGGGCGAGGTCGACGAGGGCGTCGGTCACTCCGGTGTCGCCGGTGTAGGCGAGGCTGGCGTCCGCCGTCTCGATGCGGATCCCGCAGTTCGGTACCGCGTGGCGCAGCCCGTGCAGGCTGACCAGGCAGTCGCCGATCTTGAAGGTCTCCCCCGGGTCGTACTCGCGGACGTCGAAGGCGACCTCGAACGCCTTGTCCAGCAACGGGATCGTCGCGACCGGAAATAGTCCGGCCAATGTCCGGAAGGTGTCCAGGCCGCCCCGTGGAAGGTAAAGCGGAATCGGTTCGCTGCGCGTCGGAATGTCGCGTGCCGGCAGCGTCGGGAATCGCATGGGATACCGGGTCCGGCTGGCCAGCAATGCCTTCCCCACCGGCAGGAGATCATAGCAGTGATCGGAATGCAGATGACTGATCACAATACCGTCGAGCACCGCGGGATGCCCCAGCGCGCTCAGCGCCGTCGCGGCGCCGGGGCCGCAGTCCAGCAGCATCTTCGTCTCCGCGGTGCAGACGAGGTAGCTGGAGCTGCACTGACCGCCGGTCGGCATTCCCGACCGGCAGCCCAGGACGGTCAACCGCATACGTTCATCCGTTCATCTTGATGTTCCGCTCTTGGTGTTCCGTTGGGAACATTCCGTTGGGAACATGTGGAACATTCGGCGCCGGGGTGCGCGAGGATTTCCGCTGTCATCCGCGATGCTGCTGGGTGGCGCCGTCGCCGGCAATACGGAACTTTCGAACGGACGATTGCCCCAGCCAATCGTCATCTACACGCGCCGCCGTCGCCGAACGGCCCGTGACGAAGAACATCGGGTCGGTCCGGCGGCGGGGGCCCGAAGGTGCCGGGGGGTGCGGGCTCAACCACCGGAAGCCGGCTGCCCGTCGTGGGCGAGGACCGGCACCTGCGGCGCGGCAGGCGCGGGGACGGCGTCCTCCCCGAAGGGACCCGCGTTGTCCAAGCTGCGCAGGAACGCCTCGACGACGGGCGGCGGGTCGGGGTGCCAGACCACCTGCACCCCGACGGTGGGCACCGGCTCGACGAGCCGCACGGCCGCCAGGCCCTTGCCGGGCACGAAACCACTGCGGACGGACGAGGCGAATCCCACGACCGACTTCGTCGTGACGATGATCCCCGTGGCACCCGAGTCGTCGACCTCGTCGGCGACCGTCAGGCTGATGCCCGCCCGGCCGGCCGCGGCGAGGATCGCGTCGTGCATGGCGGGGCTCTGTTCCCGCCGGAACAACACACACCGTTGACGCGCGAGCTCCCGGAACGACGCCTGCTGGCGGTCGGCCCACGGATGGTGGTGGCCGACGATGGCGACCAGCGGCAGGGTGAGAATCCGTCGCGACTGCAGCCCGACGGCCGGCGCCCCGCCGAACACGAGCGCCACGTCCACCTTGCGGTCGTGCAGGGCGGCGAGCGTCGGTCCGCTGCGGGCCTCCCAGAGAACCGTGGAGATGCCAGGGTAGTCGGCGCCCAACCGGACGAGGGTCGGCTGGAGCACCCGCTGCCCGGCGGGGAAGTTGAAGCCGATGGTCAGCACGCCCACGCGGCCCGAGGCCGCCTCCCGGGCCGCCGACACGGCCCGGCGCGCGGTGTCGAGGACCCGCCGGGCCTCGACCTCGAACGCGCGGCCGGCCGCGGTGAGCCGCACCTCGTGGGAGGTCCGGCTGACCAGTTCGACACCGACCTCCCGTTCGAGGCGCTGGAGCTGCTGACTCAGCGACGGCTGGGCCAGGTGCAGCCGGGCCGCCGCCCGCCCGAAGTGCAGTTCCTCGGCGATTGCGAGGAACGAGACGAGATAGCGGAACTCCATGCGGGTCTCCACGGCACCTCCCCGCAGAAAAATATCGTTCCGGAATACCGGCGGCGAAATATAAAAAAAACGGACGGTGAAATTCCCGTGTTGATTGGCCGCCCAGCCGATCATGGATGATGGCCGCGGATCATCTCCAGCGGGCTGGGGCCATGGGTTACCGGCCCACCGGGCCCGCCGGACCCACCGATCTTTTGTTGATCATGATAGCCGAGTGGGCGTCAACACCGTTGATTATCTTGCTCGGGGTGAGGGAGGACCGGCCGGGCACCAGACGGCTGGCT
This sequence comes from Frankia sp. CcI156, assembly GCF_001983015.1. Taxonomy (NCBI): domain Bacteria; kingdom Bacillati; phylum Actinomycetota; class Actinomycetes; order Frankiales; family Frankiaceae; genus Frankia; species Frankia sp. CcI156. The sequence goes on along the minus strand of NZ_MOMD01000038.1, from coordinate 8,207 downwards.
CGGAATCGAACCGCCCGCGGCGGACTCTCCCCCGTCCGCCGCGGACCGCGTCACCGCCGGGGACGGGGACGCCGGCACCCCCGCGGGCGACCTCCTAGACCGCTGGTCCGGCTGCCCGAGAAGGTCTGCTGCCATGGGATGAGCGTGCGGCCCGCCGGGTTCATCGCGGTTTCACGGCAGTTTCAGGTGCCGGGTCCGTCCCGGCAATCGCCGGGGCGCCGCGTCTGGCAGCCTGGCGGTGTGTGGTCACCGTGGGGCGGGCTGCGCTCCATGGGCCGCTCCATGGGCCGGTCCGTGGAGCGGTCCGTGGGCCGGCTCGTCGACTCCACCCCGCCGTCCCGGGCGCGCGACGTCGACTTCCTGCGCCTGGCGAGCGTCTGTGTCGTGGTGCTGTGGCACTGGGCCCTGTCCATCGACCACTTTCGCGGGGGCGTCCTCGTGATGCCCAATCCGATCGCGCGGATACCGTTCGCCTGGCTCGCGACCTGGCTGCTCCAGGTGATGCCGGTGTTCTTCGTCATCGGTGGCTTCGCCCACCTGGCGGCCTGGGACGCGGCCGGTCGCGCCACGGGGTCCCCGCGCGATGATCCCGCGCGTCCCTGGGGCCCGCGGGCACGGCGCTTCCTGCGGGGGCGGCTGCGCCGCCTGTTGCCCCCGATGGCGGTGTTCGCCGTCGTCTGGGCGGCGGTCGACGCCGTCCTGCTGCTCGCGCTCCCCGACTACCCGGGTCTGCTGCGCTATGGACGGGCCGTGCTGGTGCCGCTGTGGTTTCTCGCGGCGTACCTGGGGGTCATCCTGGTCGTGCCGGTGACCGCGGCGGTCCATCGGCGGTTCGGCCGCCGGTTCATCCTGCTGTTGGGCGCGGTCGTGGCGCTCGTCGACCTGGCGCGGTTCGGCACCGGCAGCACGGTGTTCGGCTATGTCAACACCGGTCTCGTCTGGGTTTTCGCCCACCAGCTCGGGTATTTCTGGCGGGACGGCGTCCTGCGCGGGCCGCGGCGGGCGCTGCTGACGGCGCTCTGCGGGCTGGCGGGGCTGGCCCTGGTGACGACGCTCGACGAGTATCCGCGATCGATGGTCGCCACCGAGGGAGCCAGACGCGGCAACATGTTCCCGACGACCGCTGCGATCGCCGTGCTCGCCGTCTTCCAGCTCGGTCTGATCCTGCTCGCCGCACCCGCCCTGAACCGGATGCTGGCCCGGCGCCGGCCGTGGACGGCGGTCGTCACGGGCAACGCCGTGATCATGACCGTGTTCCTGTGGCACATGACGGCCCTGCTGCTCGCGATGGTCACGATGCGGGCGGTCGGGCTGCCGATGCCCGACGAACCGACCGCGACCTGGTGGGCCGGGCGACCGCTGTGGGTGATCCTGCCCGCGCTCTTCCTGGCGCCGTTGATCGTCCTGTTCGCGCCGGTGGAGCGCGGGGCCGCGGCCCCGCGTGGACCGGCGCGCACCGGGCCGGACGACTGAAAACCTGGGTTAGCCAGTATTAACCAGGCGGGCACCGGCTGTCCCGGAAGGCGGTAATGTGCCGACCGTGTCCTTCAGCCTCGAAAAACCGCCGCCAGCAGGATCGCGCCGGGAGCGTATCCTCGCCGCCGCGGCCCGGTTGATGGCCGAGCGCGGGTACCACGGGGTGAGCATCAACGACATTGGCCGGGCCGCGGGCGTCTCCGGGCCGGCGTTGTACAAGCATTTCCCGAGTAAGCAGGCGATCCTCGGCGAACTGCTGATCGGCATCAGTGAACGCCTGCTCGCCGAGGGCACCCGTCGCGCGGCCGCGGCGCCCAGTCCGGACGGCACGCCCAGTCCGGACGGCACGCCCAGTCCGGACGGCACGCTGGACGCGCTCGTGCGCTGGCACGTCTCCTTCGCTCTCGACTCACCCGAACTGATCCGTATCCATGATCGCGACCTGACCAGTATGAACCCGGCCGACGCGCGCACCGTGCGCCGGCTGCAACGCGGCTACGTCGAGCTCTGGGTCGCCCAGCTGCGCGCCCGCAGCCCCGAACTCGCCGAGGGCACCGCCCGCGCCGCCGTCCACGCCACCTTCGGCCTGCTGAACTCCACCCCCTACAGCGCGGTGACGATGAGTCGGCCGCAGCTGGCGGACCTGCTGCACCGGCTCGGCCTGGCCGCCCTGCTCGCCGCGGGAGCGCGGCGCCCGGCACCCGGGCCGGCCGCCACCCGCTGATGATCTTTCGCGGGGTGCCGGCGGTGTTCTCGCGAGCCTCGTGACCTACAGACCCAGTTCGCGCGCGATCARCATCTTCTGGACCTCGCTGGTGCCCTCGCCGATCTCCAGGATCTTGGCGTCCCGCCAGTGCCGGGCGACCGGGTATTCGTTCATGAACCCGTAGCCRCCGTGGATCTGCGTGGCCTCGCGGGCATTCGTCACCGCCGCCTCCGAGGAGAACAGCTTCGCCATCGCCGCCTCCTTCTTGACGGGCAGGCCGGCGAGCATCCGGGAGGCCGCGTCGTAGTAGGCGGCACGGGCCACGTACGTCCGCGCCTCCATCTCGGCAATCTTGAAGGCGATTGCCTGGTTGCGGCCGATCGGCGCGCCGAATGCCTCCCGCTGCTTCGCGTATTTCACGCTCTCGTCCACGCAGGCCTGCGCCAGCCCGACGGCCAGCGCGGAAATCGCGATCCGGCCCTCGTCCAGGATCTGCAGGAAGTTCGCAAAGCCGCGGCCGCGCGCACCGAGCAGATTCTCCGCGGGCACCCGCACGTCGTCGAAGGTCAGCGGATGGGTGTCGGAGGCATGCCAGCCGACCTTCGAATAGGCCGGACCGGCGGTGAAGCCGGGGGTGGGCACCGGCACCAGGACGGACGAGATCTCCTTGTGTCCGGCCGGGGTCCGCCCCGTGACAGCGGTGACGGTGACGAGCCGGGTGATGTCGGTACCCGAGTTGGTGATGAAGGCCTTCGAGCCGTTGATAATCCAGTCGCCGCCGTCGAGCCGGGCGGTGGTGCGGGTGCCGCCAGCGTCGCTGCCCGCGTCTGGTTCGGTCAGCCCGAACGCGGCCAACGCCCGCCCGCTGGCGAGCGACGGCAGCCACTCCTCCCGCTGCGCCGGCGTGCCGAACCGGTAGATCGGCATCGCGCCGAGGCCAACCCCGGCCTCCAGCGTGATCGCCACCGCTGAGTCGACCCGGGCCAGCTCCTCGATGGYCAGGCAGAGGGCGAAGAAGTCGGCGCCCTGCCCGCCGTACTCCGCCGGGAACGGCAGACCGAACAGGCCCATGTCGGCCATCTGCGCGACGACCTCGTACGGGAACGTCTTCTCCTCGTCGTGCCRCGCCGCCCCGGGGGCGACCACCTCGCGKGCGAACGCCTCCACGGCCTTGCGCAGGGCTTCCTGCTCCTCGCTGAGCCGGGTGTCAGGCATCGCTGTCCTCCCCGTCGTGGAAGCGGCACCCGCTACCAGGGCGTTCAGGGCCACCAGGGCATTCAGGCCAGGATCCGGCGCCGGCGGGCCTCCGAGACCGATTCCCCGCGCCGAGCGACCCCGAGCTTGGTGTAGATGCTCTTGAGATACCACTTGACGGTGTTGATGGTCAGACCGAGGTTACGCGCGATTTCCTTGTTCGACAGTCCGCGGTCCAGCAGACGGAGGATGTCGATCTCGCGGGCGTTGAGCGGCTCTTCGGGAGCGGGGTTCCGCTCGGCCGGGCGATCGATGATGGGGATCGCCGCCCGTTCCGCGTCCGCGTGGGCCGTGGCGAGCAGYTTGGACAGGTAGTCGGAGGGCACGGTGGGCAACTCCACCGGCCACCGGCGGCACCGGCTCGCGTCCCRCAGCTCGCCAATGATCTTCAGGAGTTCCGGRCCGGCGTCGGTAACGGTGCGCACCAGACCGCAGCGGGCCCCGGCGACGACGGCGGGCACGAGGGTGCGCAGCGCGGTGTCGGTGTCGCCGGTCAGCGAGTGCACCACCGCGAGGTCGATACGCGTGGCCGTTTCGGCGTACCGCCAGGCCACGGAGCTGCTCTCCTGGTGCATCTGGGACAGCAGCCGCAGGGCACCGTCGTAGTCGGCCTGGGCGGCCATGACCCGCGCGCGCATCGCGAGCTGGTAGTGGCGGGTGGCCATGGCGATGCCGTCGCCGCCGCGGGCGACGTCGTCGCTTTGGCGGGCGAGCACGTTCTGGGCGCGCCCGAGGTCCCCACGGGCCAGGTGCAGCCGCAGGCGTTCGTGATCGACGGCGGCCGACAACCGAGGCAGGACGAGCTGGCTCGCCGCCTCGCTGCCCTCGTCGAGCAGGTGCCAGACGTCCTCGATCTCACCGCGCAGGGTCTTGATGCGGGCCAGCGTGGAGTAGGTGGCGATCATGAGATCGGCGACGCCGCTTTCGGCACCGAGCTCGTGGCACTCCTCCAGCAGCCGCTCGGCGGCGTCGATGTCGCCCCRCTCGTAGTACAGCCGGCCCAGCAGCGCGCCGGCCAGCCGGGCGGCGTGCGAGCGCGGCCCGGCGGCTTCGCGGGCGAGGGCCACGGCTTCCCGGTACAGGCGTTCGGCGGTCACCAGGTCAAGCTGGGCGAACGCCGCGAGTCCGGCGAAGCAGCGCCCGTACACGCCGGCGAAAGGCCCGCGGGTGGTGTCGTGGAAGGCATTGGCCCACCGCTGCCGCGCCTGCGCGGTGTCGTAGGCGAAGGTGTGGATGTCGACGAAGGTCCGGATGTTGGACGACACTGCGACCAGCCACGGCCGGTAGCCGGAGTTCTTCGCAATGTAGGGGGCGATCAGGTCAGCGGCGCGGTAGATCCGGTCACCATAGACGTCGATGCAGGCCTGGACGACATCGGCCTCGCCGAGGATGTCCTTACCGGTGTCGCTGGTGTCGTCGGGTGTCAGGGCGGCACGCACGTGGTCGAGCGCGACCTGCGCGGGCTGCGCCCGTTGCAGCAGACAGTTGGCCCAGGCGATCGCGATCTGCAGCCGCRACCGGCCGGGCAGCAGCGCCGACGGCAACTTGTTGACCAGGCTGAGCAGGACGGCCATCCGGCTGTGCTCCACCAGGTGCATGGCCTGCCGCTCCACCAGGTCCACCGCCCCGGCGTCGTTACCGGCGGCCAGGGCATGGGTGACCGCCTCACCGAGCAGACCGTGATCAGCGAACCAGGCCGACGCGGTCCGGTGCAGGGTCACCACCCGATCCGCATGATCACGCTCCAGGCGGCGGCGCAGGTAACCCACGAACAGATGGTGGTAGCGAAACCACTCCCGATTGTCGTCGAGCGGCCGCAGGAACAAGTCCCGCCGTTCCAGCTCCTCCAACAGCGCCTGCCCCCGCCGCTGCCCACTCACCGCCGCCGCCAGATCACCGCAGAGCCGATCACAGACGGAAGTCGTGAGCAGGAAGTCGAGCAGATCCGCGGGCAGCGCATCGAACACGTTCTCGGCGAGATAGTCACCCAGGGAGTGATGCCGCCCGGAGAAACCGCGGATCAACGCCGACGGGTCGGCGCTGTCACGCAGCGACAGGGTCGCCAGCTGCAACGCGGCGACCCAGCCATCGGTACTCGACCACAGCCGATGCACGTCCGTGCTGTCGAGATCCAACTCGTTGAGCTCAAGCAGGAAGGCCGCGGATTCCCGATGGTCGAACCGCAGCTGCGTGGCGTCGATCTCCGTCACCTGGTTACGCACCTTCAACCGGCCCACGGCCGGCGACCGGGTCCGGCTGGTGACGATCAGATGCAGGTTGGCCGGACCCGCTTCCAGCAGGAACTCCAACGCGGCAACAGCCTGCGGGGCGTCGATGAGATGCCAGTCGTCGAGCACGATCGCCAATGGCCGCCGATGCTCGGCAAGCTGGTTGACCAGCTCGGTGAGCACATACCGCTGCGCGTCGTCGGAATGCCCCTCCAGCACCTCGACCAGGTCACCGCCCAGGGTCGGTTCGACCCGGCGCACCGCTTCGATGAGATGGCTGAGGAACCACACCGCGTCGTTGTCGTCCCGGTCGAGGCTCAGYCACGCCACCGGCACCCCCTCGGCGCGCAGCACCCGCTGCCACTGCACCGCCAGCGTGGTCTTCCCGAACCCGGCCGGCGCGTGGATCAAAGCCAGCCGCCGGGCCCGGCCATCTCGCAACACGTCGAGAAGCCGGTCCCGGCCGACCAGCTGGGTGTCATAGGTGGGTGCCTGAAACTTCGTGGACACGGCCAGCGTGGGACGTGCCTTGGTGTCCATCCAGCTCGCCTCGCTTCCGAGGGCTCCCCGCCCGGCTCCCCTGCCACGCGTTCGTGACGATACTCACACACCCTCGGGCTGATTTTCGCACTGGCCGCCCAGGCCGCAACACTTTGGGMGTCACCAACCGGGCCAGCCGGCCCGCAGCGCCTTCTTGTCCAGCTTGCCGTACACGGTGGTCGGCAGGGCCTCGACGACCCGCACGGCCTTGGGCTGCTTGTACCGGGCAAGCTCGACCCGACAGTGCGCCAGCAGCTTGGCCTCGTCGAACGCACCGGTATCATCGGGCACGACGAACGCCACGACCGCCTCACCCCAGTCCGGATGCGGCACCCCGACGACCGCGACCTGCCCAACCCCAGGACAGGCCGCCGCCGCGTTCTCCACCTCCGTGCTGTACACGTTCATCCCACCGGTGATGATCATATCGTTCTTGCGGTCCAGCAGATAGACGTACCCCTCGGCATCCATCCGCCCGATATCCCCAGTATGCAACCACCCGTCCCGCAGCGCCTTGGCGGTCTGCTCGGGCCGGCCCCGATACCCCACCATCRTGTACGGCGTGGCGGCGACGATCTCCCCGACCTGACCGCGGGGCAGCTCCCGGCCAGCCTCGTCGACCACCCTGACCGTGGCCATGACGACCGGCTGACCACAGCTGGCCAGCCGATGCTCCCCGTCAGGATCAAGACGATGATCCTCACGGCGAAGACGGGTGATGAAGTTCGGCGCCTCCGACTGCYCGTACAGCTGCATGAACACCGGGCCGAGCACCTCCAGGCCCTGCTCCAGCCGCTCCCGGGTGATCGGCGCGGCACCGTACAGGATGGTCCGCAGCGAGCTGAGGTCCAACGCGYGGCCCGCCGCCCGGTCAAGCACCCGGTAGATCATGGTAGGCACCATGAACGTGAAGGTCACCCGGTCGGCGGTGATCCGCTCAAGCACCAGCTCCGGGTCGAACCTGGTCTCCAGGAAGTGCCGGGCCCCCTTGAGCATCCCGGCCTGCAGCAGGAAACCCGCGCTGTGCGGCAGCGGCGACATCAACAGCAGCACCTCGTCGTCGAGCAGCCCCATCTCCATCACGTGCGAGAACAGATTGAGCGCGAGATTCCGCTGGGTGTGCATCACCCCTTTGGGCAGACCGGTCGTACCCCCGGTATAGACGATCAACCCCGGGTCGGTGGGTGTCGGGTCGACCTCCGGCACGGTGGTCGGCTGCCCGGCCAGCGCGTCGTGCCACGCCACCACCCCGCCCGGGCAGTCGTCCGGGTCGGCGACGGCGATGACCGTCTCCAACAGGGGCGGCGCGGAGTGCAGCGCAGCCGGGAGCATCCCCGCATCGGCGAGGACGACCCGGGCCTCGCTGTCCCGCAGAATGTAGTCGATCTCGCTGGCCGACAGCATGTCGTTGAGCGCCACCTTGACCGCGCCACACCGCAGGATCGCCTGATCCGCGACGATGTACTCGGGCCGGTTGGACATCATCAACGCCACCGACACCCCCRGCCCCACCCCCGCCGCACGCAGCCGGTGCGCGAGCTGGTTCGCCGCGGCCACGATCTCGCCGTACCCGTAGGTCCGCCCCTGATAGTGCAGGGCGGGACGCGCACCGAACCGGTCCAACGCGTCGACGAACACCGCCTTCAGGGTCAGGTCACTTTTCCCGGTGAGATCACTCATCGCACACGCTCCAGGACACTCGCATAGTTGGCGACCGCCAGGCCACCCATGTTGAACACCCCGGCGACGGTGGCCCCGGGGATCTGCATCGCCCCGGCGGTGCCGGTGAGCTGCAGGACCGCCATCACATGCTGGGACACCCCGGTGGCACCAACCGGATGACCCTTGGCCTTCAACCCCCCGGAGGGGTTGACCGGCAGCGTGCCGTCCCGGTCCACGACCCCGTCGGCGATGACCTGCCCCCCGCCGCCCGGCGGGCACAACCCGACGACCTCGTACTCCAGCAACTCCGCGATGGTGAAACAGTCGTGCAGCTCCAGCAG